>JBPCNB010000194.1:0-4824 GCA_051001675.1 Nitrososphaeraceae archaeon
GCTAACCAGAATGCAAAAAATAAACAAAAGGCCGGACTTAAAGCTCTTCAGTGCCAATTCTGGATCACTGAATGCATCTATGCGCGCGTAGCCTCGTGCTTTATCGACTCAACTTAACTGCGTTTAAATTGCTTTAACGCAGCTATACAATTAATGACTACTAAATCTAATTTAGATATAGGTACATCAATAAATAAATAAAAGTACACGCTCAGTGAGGATATTTTAAATAAGCCCACATCGCCGACACTAGAGAAATTTCATAATGGACTGAGAGTTGATACGAGCATATTCTGGTATTTTTCTATCGTTATCGACAAAATGTTGTTTGTAGCAACATGTCACCAATGAGATTAACAAAATGCAAGCAATCATAATCCCCAAATTCTATCGATAAAATGGAAAACTCATTCCGGCCGTAAAATTCCAATCTTGCTGGGTAAAAAACCATGATTTTTTTACGCCATATAGTTGGGAAACTGGATACAATAAATCCATATTTTCTCTCATATAGCCAAAACTCATGCAATGAGTAGATAATAGGCGATAGATAGTAGACTGGTGCTACAAATTGGCGTTTCGTATACCCAACAAGTATTCTTCCATAAGCTTTATTTATATGCCTATGTATTCGCGATGAATGATAACATTTTTCCATAAGCTTTACTTATATGCCTATGTATTCGCGATGAATGATAACATTTTTCCATAAACTTTATTTATATGCCTATGTATTCGCGATTGCTACGTTCCGAAGACGAGAGGTGGACTAATTGGAAAATCGTGCATGCATCTTAGAAGAAGAAAAAAGCTAAATGATTACGCTACCATTTTCTTCCTATTAATCTGTAAACGACGGGGAGAGTTCCGCACTGAAATCCTTTTTCCTATTATTCCGGTCCTGCATTACAGCCCTCTTCGTTAACGTATCCGCCATGAGGATATCCTGACCCAGGGGGTGAATATTGCAATAAACAGGAGGAATCAAAAGAAAAGCAATAAATTCGTGCGGTATGTGAAGAAGAAATTGCTGATTGATGAGCTGAGATTCAGACTCCTTTTATTTGATTAAAACTTTTTTGAATAAAGTTTACTTTTGGTATTATTATCATAGAAAGGATTACCATTATCGTAGATGATGCAACAGTGACCTGAAATTCCATAGCAATAGAAGACCAATTAGACCGTTTAATTACTATTCCTGGATAGTTCCAGTATTGACACACAATCTTCCTTGTATTTCTGCTCTCGTTTAATTTAGTATTTATTTTTCCAAAGGTGTTGGCTCAAATAATTCAACTAACCAATATGTTAATTGCTAATTTGTGATGTGAAAATTATTTATCATTTGTTCATATATTAGAGAGAATAATATTTACAAAGCTTCAATACTAAATTCTCTTCATAAATATTCCATCAATTAGTGCGCCCTGAGTTAAATGATGCACAGGAACAGGTCATGCCTGGATTTGATCCAATGACATCAGACGCCATACAATGACAAATGATGGCATGTGACGGTTACCGCAGGTCTGCGAAGTCCCCCCGCTATTTCCATCGAATCAGATGTTAAGCAAAAAAGATAGATCAATACATTTTTACTTCAACTATCTATGAGTTTTTAGATGCAAGGAACATTTACGTACGCAGAATTACAAAAATACTCTAAAAAGTTTCTCTGTGGTCTATACAGGATGACTCATGGCAATTTGGACAATAGCGTTAAAAGCATTGATGTATTCTTTAAGAATATAAGTGCAGAAGCGTATGAAAGACCTTCATATGGACTAAACGCAGCAAATGAGATCGTCCTACATCTTATGCAGGAGAGGTTTGTCGAACGAGATACACAAGAAGATATTAGATTGACCCTAAAGGGTTTGGAGAAATGTAAAAAAGACTGTTACTGAAGGTCGGTATTGCTGAACATTTCATTAGCATTGCCTGAAATAGGATTGTAAGTCATAACCGATTTCGGATCAACATCTACAAGCGATGATATACAATGAATATTATGTGAAGTCGATTTATGGTTCGCTGTCCCTAATAAACCACAACTCTATCGTCCGTTGAGGTAATCTGTAGCTTCTTTTAACTCTACTTTTTTACGAACTTCTTCCAAGGTAATATCCAGGGGGTGTTGTCCCCTATAATTTTACAATAGCTACAAGCTCCAGATAGTATTTCCTTGATCTGTTCATCAGAAAGATATTTACTTGCTAATCTTTTTATCTCAGCCATCTTAGCGATCCCTCCAATATACTGTTGTGTGGGATCTGAAACAGGTTAAGCTATCAGTTATTATGCGTCAGAGTAGGATGCCAGCATGAAGTATATCCTAATAACATCCGCTGCATCGATGTAATATCCTCACGGATATCCATGACAATTTCAGGCATTTTTAGATACTTGTATGCATAATTAGGGTCATTTGTTTCAAGCTCTCCAATATCATTACTGCTATCAATCCATGCCTTTCCTTCTTCTTCCGTTTTTATTTCTGCAGTATTTGATGTTGCCAAGAATTGAGCTATCAAATCATATTCAAATGCAAAATGTGGTCTCTTGATAGGACGACCATAATCCGCTATCTCAATCCCAAATTGTATAGAGGCCTGTTTAGCATAGTGAAGAGCAAGATAAGACAGTCTTACTAGCTTATTTGTCCAATTGAAGCAGTATTGCTTGGATAGATGGATTAGCATAACGGAAGAGCCTTCTCCTCCTACCTGTTCTTGCTTTTCTGATTTAATCAACTCTACGGTATGTTCATTCTTGTTGATAGTACACTTTGAGACACCATTTTTCATCGAAGTCCAATGAAATCTTTCGTTGTCTGGTATCCGGCCATAAATTTTAAACGCAATGGAGACATTCTCAAGACGTACCGCTATTCTTTTTGGGTTATTTTTAAAAGGATTTACACTCCCTATGGCTTTTTGTTTTAAAATGAACAATCCCTTTTCAGTAAGATCCCATCTGATTCCTTGCCTATTACCGGTTTTTTTAATCCAACCCAAAGCAATTAGGTTATCCATATGGTAGTTTACCAACTGAGGAGAAATATGAAGCTCTTTTGCAATTAGCGAAGGTCTATACTCGTGATATACTTTAGATAGAATAGGAAACGTATACTTTGAGTGTAGTATACTTTGAGTGTAGTATACTTTCAGTCCTCTTCGTATCATTATGGATTTTATAGCGCGGATTTTATAGCGTTCGTGTATCAATTGTCTATTCCAGAAATTTGCCTTTTGTGGATGATCCCCACGCTCCTCCATTCACTGCATTTCTTGGTGCTGGCGTGAAAGATCACAATGCGAGACAAAATAAAATAGAACATTGTAAATCCCTTTATTTTGATCAAGATTAACTTGCATGTGTCTAATACCAGCATTTGGTTATTCTGGTCAGTAGAGCGGGCAGCTGTTGACTTAGCAATTCTTCTGCTCATTTAATTTATCGCCGACTTCCAACGCTAGCCCCTCATGTAGCAGATCCATAAACTATATTTACAGGAAGGTTTAGACCCGATTACTTGTGTTATGTTTAAAATCCACTTCACTCACTGTATTGATACTTGTTCTGGATCATAATAACCTAGGATCAATGTTACCTTTAACTGTTTTATCGAAACTCTAACCATTGAAGGTGTCGCTTATATACAAAGTCATTATCATAGGAAATTAAAATGAAACTAGTATCTATATTCCGAACGCCTGTTAGTGTAAGGCTTACAGATGTTGGTATTCTAGCCGCAAGACTAGGTATGGCCTTTGCATTCATCTGGCCTGGTTTGAATAAGTTAACTGATCCTGCCGGGATTGGACAAATGATCCAAACAATGGGCTTAGATCCATTAATGGCTGTTCAAGTAGCAACACTCATAGGCACGCTGGAAGTGTTATCAGGATTATTTGTAGCAGTAGGCTTTATGACGAGACCATCCGCAATTTTTCAAATAGTCATTTTGATAGGAGCTCAAGCGATCTTTGGTTTCAACTACATGGAAGGACCTGCTATATGGAAGGATCCTGGTTTGTTAGGACTTGCCATCTTATTGCTTTTGACTGGTGGTGCACGGTTTAGTGTTGACCATTTAATTTCAAGGGATAGGAACATTAAAGATCAGAAGGTGCGTGTATAGGCGATAGTCGTCTATCAGATCATGATAGAGCATTATGGAGTACTGAAGTATTTCCTTCCTTCTGCTTTGGTTTATAGTCTGTATTCATTATCCATCTCTTTATCTGGAACCATGTTGGACTTACACTAGTATAGACCCATGATTTTTTTAGCCTAAGAGGACGGTAACTAATATTCATATATTGTAGTTTATTAATCACTTATCTAGAAAATGGTTGATTTCCAAATACTTCTACTGACATTTATAGTAATGTTATCCGCTATCATCCCCATGTACCTTTCATTTGTTGAAGTTGTGACAGCGGTTATAGATAAAAAGTCTAATGATGATGTTTCGTATACTAGACACATACTAGAGTTTCCGTCAGAAATATTATGGGTTACGAGTAAATTCTATAATCTAGACGTCAACAAAAATATTGACATCAACTCTTCCTATAATAGGCCGATATTATTAGTGACACAAACCACTGATGGAAATATTCACACTATAGATATGGCTGCTTCAGGCGTACCACATTTTCCACAGTCCACGACTCATTTAAACATCAGTACATTTAAAGTAAATGCATCAGACGATACTGGAGGTCCTCTAATAACTGATTTGAATAGCGACAGTAACTATGACGTCTTATCAACTACTATAAACGGATCTTTAGCAGTCGTCGATTATCGTAG
>JBPCNB010000195.1:0-4627 GCA_051001675.1 Nitrososphaeraceae archaeon
TGGTTTCCCTCCAAATCTTCCAGCCAACAAGGAAGGTTTTAAACAGTTCATTTATCTCCTGTGGAAAGCATTTCCTGATATAATAATCACGTTTGATGATATCATTATCGAAGGAAATAAGGTTGCATGCAGATACAACCTAGCTGGCACTCACAAAGGTGAATTTGTGGATCTTCAGCCAACCGATAAACAATTCAGAATCAATGGTATGACAATATTTTCTTTTCGTGATGCAAAAGTCATAGAGCGTTGGAATCTGGTAGACATGATGTCACTGATGGAACAGTTGAGGACGCAATCCTGAACCATGCATTCCGTCTATTGAATATAACTCAAGATACAACATCAACCGGATAGCATGTTAACGCTTGAACAGTCAAAAGGACCTTCTCCATTTGGATGACTACAGGGTCAAATATCCTCTTTTATGTAGGCTATATTTTTATTAAAACCAGGCCACCCGTTTTCCAATCTCTTTTGTTATAGTCACGTTGGTATTGTCAATACCATAATAATGCGTAGAATGAGCATTCAAATATTTTGAAGGGACAAACGAATAGCAGAAACCAAATGTGCTTATCATATCAACTAATGAGGACTAGTCCGTGATATTTACCATTAAGTTATCCTTTTTTTGCATCTACTTGATTCGTAACGCTAGGTGATTTCTTATAATGTCTGCTGATTAGTTAAGTCTGTCTCTTACTTGTTCAATAAGAACACAAGTAGGAGTAATCTACTTCATATTGCATCATTAACAATATGGAATTGTTAGAATCTATTGGTTGGATTGCACTGGTCTTTATCCCAACACTGGGTAGTTTGGAAATAGCGTTTAGAATCACAAAACGGTTGAAGCTATATGCCACCAAAAAAATCACAGTAAGTGAAGAGAAGGCTACATTGCCGTTTTAGAAATGGACTCATATAATAATAGCGTAGATGCGCTGCGGCGGCTACTATCAACAGGCCAATCTTCACCTTCTGGCAGCTGCCGTATAACAAAGAAACCTCAAGATATCCTTCACATGATAAATGGGATTGGATACTGTGCTGTTGAGATTACATGTGATGATGCTACACAATATGGAATACAGGCTTATGCAGAAGAAGCTATAGAGCTTCATAAAGAAGCACTTAGACACTAATGTTAAAAAAAGAATGAAGAAGGATGCCACTCACCTACACATCGCATGGAACTCCTGGCTGAGCGATAGGTTATTTTTTCCTAGGATTATTGACTACTCGTTATTTGTCCTCTGATTTCTCCATTTGGATTTTGCTCAGTATGTATATTGCGTATGTTTCTCCGTTGCTCATTGCAGTAACTAAACCTGTTAATTGTTTGCCAGCCATTGGTCCTTCAAGGACCCAGATAACCTGCTTGTTATGTGGATACCTTCTAAATCATAACAGTTTGTAAAGCTGTATGCTCCCATTCATGGTCGCATGTGGACTAAATGTTTTTTACACTCTATGATTTATTGATAAAAAATTAATATGTTTCTAAATACTCGTATACACGATAAACACTTCCAGTATTGATACGAGAAGGATATTTCCATTTTTCTCGATCTAGACTTACCTCTCTAAGTATACTCTTATAGTACATAGGATCTTCAAAGCTTGATGACAAAAGGATGTTGTAAATGAGTTCACCTATCATTATTTGATTGGCCTTTGCAGTGGATGCAATCTTTGCAGCCATACTTATGCTAGGCCCGATAATGTCTATGTGTGCTGTATCTGGATTCTTCCCATAAAGAAGCACCAGGACATCCCCATAAGCCAATCCGGTTCTTACCGTAATCTCAGGTAGTTCACTTATTTTGAATGCGGGATTGATAACACCTCTTATGATTTCAAGCATTGCTTTTGAACAATCTAACGCATTTTTACAAGCCTTGGCCTGGTCGTATTCCGCGGGAAATAGTGAGATAATTGCATCGCCTTCATATTTGAAAACATATCCGCCAAAACCGGTTATGGCAATACTTGTTTCTTGAGCAAAAGTCTGTATTACCTTGGCAAATTTATCATCGGATAGTGATAAGCTCATTTCTGTTGAGCCATTAATATCTATGAACATGATTACTAGATTTGTTTTGCTGTTTACATGTCTCATTAGTAACTTTTTAGATTCCTCAGTTGACATGTCTATCTGAACACCATGGCTCAAAGTGTTGTTTACCCTAGCACGAATCTGTTGTAGTGAAGAGGTGTTACTAAAGCTCATAGATCTAATGCCTCTATATCTGACACTGTTATATTAGTTGAATATTGCTCATGGATAGATCTTCGCGGTATCAATCATATATTCTGCATTCGGTAATACACTATCAAACTTTCTTGGGTCTGCTGTTAAAGTGAAAACAAAAATGAGGTCATTATCTGACAATCTACCAATCATTATGGTACAAACTAGACTCACGATAGGTTTAAGTAATGTAGAAAGTTTTCTCCACCCTAATGGCATACTTATACAAAAAGAGTGGATTTGTAGTATTATTTACTTTAGTATTTGCAATTACGAGCTTCACGTCGCTAATTGCAGCGGAACCACAGCAGGCAGTCGCTCAATCTCCAATGGATATGATGGATATGATGATGGGCGGTGGCAATATGACAGGTGGTACTATGATGGGTGACAATATGTCTTTGCCATTTAATATGGGTGTTTTAGCCATGCCAATGATGTGCACTACCCCCAATCAATTACTTGGGTCACTATCTGGTATGTTTGGTGGGATGACTGGTGATCGAGGTGACGATGCTAATGCAACACAGCAAATGATGATGGAGATGATGGAACAACAAATGATGTCTGCTGGAGGATTAGGAATGGAGAATATGACTGAAAATGACTTGCAAAAAGCAATGGATTTGGTAATATGCATTCCAGTAATGGGCGAGGAGATGATACAAAGTATGATGGGTAATGGGAATAACAGTATGATGAATGGAATGATGATGCAGTAGATTCCTTTTACACCTCAAAGTCTTTTCTGTTTCTCTGAAACAAGCATGAAATCTAAAACCCTTCAAGTTTGCTAAACACTTGAACAGAATCTCCTTCTCTGAAATGCTCATCATCTGTGATCTTCTGACTTCTCTTTTATATCGAACAAATTTCTTTCATGCTTATCGCGACAGAAACTGCAGAATCTCTGGCCACAGGTACATTCTATAATATCTCGAGCGTCTTCCTTTCCCCATACATCACACCTTATCACCAATTTGAAACCCTTTTTGGTTTTGAGAACCGTTGGTTTTTGCAAGTAAGTGAGATTTAGGTATACCGCATGAGACTCGATGAGATAGAGATGAGTAGCTTGACAGTATCGTCGATCCTAGGGCTTACCTGCGGCCGTGATACTATGATTTCAGCCCCATTATCTATGTGAAAATATCGTATTTAGCGATATTATTGTTATGATTATCATAACTAGTCTGAATGAAGCTTTTATGTCAAAGAATGCGTGGACACGGTCTAGGAGTTAACTCTGGTCACATGTGCCGCAGGAGACTCAAGAGTACCACAAATGGAAGGTAATGAGTCTGGGTCTTCCTGCAGCCTTGATGAGTAGCGATAAGGCCGCATTCAAAATGCGCTAGATAGGTGTTCATATGTGAAGTTCGAAGTTACCTCTTGATTTTTCGATAAAGCTCTTCAAGATCTTGATAGGATGTGGCATTCTTTTCAACGAGTGGTGCATTTTTTAGAAATATATCCTCATAATATTTAACTACAATTGGTTTAATGCGTCCTACTAACCTTTATCGCTGACCGTTTTTTCATTGATCAGGAATGAAAGCCAGTCAACGGTATTAAGTATGCGAGTATAAACTTCACCTTTAGCATCATCATTTTGAGATTCTGAATGTATTTTGGCAAGCTCTCTATCCAAATTTCGTAATTCTTTCATTACATCGGTTGCCATTGAGATCTGATCCAATCTTTTGCTTCGCTGGAAGCTCAAAATGGTAAAGAATAGTGCTGTTCCGTAGATGCTAACAGCAATAATCTGGGATGTATTCAGTAGGTATTACCACGAATGGATCTAGAGACTATATGATTTTAGGGTTAGGATTCTTTTTCATAATGAGGATGTACATTTGCTATCATCATTGGCTACATCGGCAGAGTCGGAGTCGGAGGAACTTCCACCATTATAATCCTGCGAATTAGTGAACGCGAGATAGAAATCAAAATAGCACAGTTCAGGTCAGATTACCAAGTTTTTCAGTTAGTCGACTTAGTTTAGTGCAAAAAGCTAAATCATCTAATTACAGAAAATCCGTGTCGATTTTGATATTGGATTGCTGTGACTTTGGTTCGATTTAATTGTCCTAAATTTGGTATTTATTTGGGTCTATCTGAAAATTCAGGTATCAGAATATTTATGAAAATAGTACTGTGCAGAAAACTCAGGTATATATGAATTGAGTCAATGATCTCAATTGTTCTCCATTTTCTATATGAGCGAGTCTACGAAAACTACCATTAACATTCTCGCTTGAGATAAAGAACAACTTCTAAAGATTTGAGTCAGGACCCTTTATTCCAATTCTTCCTTTACTTGCCTTATCAAAAACTCGATTGAAACTGGCTTTCTTATGAAGCATC
>JBPCNB010000196.1:0-1583 GCA_051001675.1 Nitrososphaeraceae archaeon
TTTTATTATGACATACGGGAAGGTTTTAGAGGAAAGCACCCAACATACAACATTGAAAAGTTATAGATCTGATTTTAAACCTGAATTTGAAACTTTAATCAGAGACGCAAGAGAATTTATACTTAAGGAAATTGTAACTAAGTTAACTGGTCGATCACCCAATGTATTAGGCTCAGATATGTCTTTCTACCTAGTAACAAAAGCATTCTATATGGGTATACTTGATAGCAATGAAGCAGTCAAGGTTGCATGGGCCTATTCAATAAATCTCGAAGATCTTGAGAGCAAACAAGTTGCTATAAAACAATCAGGTATTACTAGGTTGTTGTTCTTCGATGAGATTCATTTTGAAAAGCATCCTGAGGAAATAGACAGGAATAACCTACATGAGCAACTTTTGTACCTTGAAAGTATTGCAAACACAGAAGGGGTAGGAGAGGTACTACGCATAGTTTCTCAGTATAACAACTTTAGAGTACAGGATTTAAGCCAAATAATAAATCTTTTAATAAAAAGTTATAGAATGCGACTTAACAAAAGAGAGACACTAATAGGAAAAGAGCAAAGGGAATTGAAGATCCTAGGAAGTTTGGCCGACATATTTCATTCATCAGTAAAATCTGTCAGTAGTGGCAAGACATTAGAAGAGTTTATGGGATGACAGTTGCTAAGAGTCGGTTCCGCAGTTAGAATTCAAGGAAATAAGAGCAAAGGAGTAATCTTAGATATTGACCAAAATCGTGCTAGTGTAACCATTGATAACGATATTTCAACCTACTCGCTGAGTGAATTAGAAGAAGATGATTATTCGCTTCTAGATAGGTTAGCGAAAAATGATTATGATCCAGATATCCGTTTCATTTTATCCATAGATGCATATCATTTGTTAACAGAGTATAAGTTTAATCCTTATTTTCTGGCTTCATCAACAAAAATTAACATTTTTGCACATCAAATAGACGAAGTCATTCAAATTCTAGATAACCCACGAATGATGATTGCTGATGAAGTTGGACTAGGCAAAACTATAATTGCAGCACTAGTCGCAATTGAACTTAAAGAAAGAGGATTAGCAAACAAAATTCTTCTTGTGGTTCCAAAGTCTCTCGTAATTAAATGGAAAAATGAATTAAGTAGCAGGTTTGAAACAGATTCACAGGTTATAGATTCTGACTACTTTAGAAAACACGATAACCCATTCAAAGATGAAGCATTCATCTATATTGCATCAATCGATTTCTTGAAGCAAAATCATATAATGAAGATGATGACGGATTCAAATTTCGATCTTGTAGTTGTTGATGAAGCTCATAAATTATCATATGGTACTGAACGATTTTCACTTGGCGAGCTTTTATCTCTAAAGACTAATTTTCTTCTATTTCTAACAGCTACTCCTCATAGTGGTATTGATGAGGAATTTCTTCAAAGAATGAAATTACTCGATCCGTATTTCCATCAACTATCAACTTCATCACATTTAATGACTAGAAACATCAAAGAAGATGCAGTCGATCTTGATGGAAAAGAAGTTTTTCCTCCAAGGGAAACTAAGAGAATAGATGTAAGACTCACTGACGGGG
>JBPCNB010000197.1:0-2562 GCA_051001675.1 Nitrososphaeraceae archaeon
GTATGTGGAAGGTGCTGATAGCATTGACCAAATCTTTGAGAGGGTATTTTCAGAGCTTGACCAGGAAAATAAAGACAGACTAAAAAAAGAATATGTAACCAGAGAGAAAATAGGAGAAGCTCCGGCAAGAATCAGAAAGATATCCCTTGACTTAATAGACCACTATTCTAAGCGTATTGAACCTAATGGATACAAGGCAATGTTGGTCGCAATTTCAAGAGAAGCTGCTGTTAGTTATAAAAGAGAATTAGACAAGCTCAATGCTCCCAGATCAAAAATTATTATGACCTCTCATTTGGGAGAAAAAGGAAAAGATGGAAGTAGCTGGGATGAGTTTTTTCTTACTCCTGATCAAAGAGAAGAGGAAGCTGACAGGTTCAAATCTCCAGATGACCAGACAAAAATTCTCATAGTCGTTGATATGCTTCTTGTAGGTTATGATGTGCCAATAGTTCAGGTTATGTACTTGGACAAAGGATTAAGAGAGCACACTTTACTTCAGGCGATAGCAAGAGTGAATAGATTATACGACCCCGGTAAAACGTATGGGCTGATAGTTGATTATAGCGGAATCACTAAAGATTTACAAAAGGCTCTTGCGATATTTGAGGAAGATGACATTAAAGGCGCATTAGAACCGGCTGAGAAGGAACTGGAAGAATTAAGGATGGAAATTTTCTTGTTGGAGTAAAATCAGCAAGGCTTTATCAGAGTATTCTCAAAAAGCTATATGAGAATTGGATAAAAGAAAAGGCTCAGAAAGTCTTTGAGTCCAAGGTAAAAAGGTATTTAAAAAAAATTGAAGTTAAAGTAGAACGAATAATTGTAAAGAATCTTAAAAATAGGTGGGGCAGCCTTACTACAACTGGAATGATTAATCTTAATCTCAATTTGATTAAGGCTCCTGAGCATATTATAGATTACATTGTATTGCATGAATTATGCCATCTAAAGATTAAGGAACATTCACACCATTATTGGGGCTTGGTCCATAGATTTATGCCCAATTATCAAGATAAGATTGAGTGGTTAAAGGTTAACGGATACAACTTAATGGGAATATAATTTACAGTTTTGTTGATTTCTAAGATATGTACTGGGTAGAGGTACAATGGACCTTTTAGAAGAGATAAAGGCAGAATACGACCTCTGTATTAATGATCCCTACGAATATCAGAAGAAGGTTGACTCTATCTCAGATCTGTTTTCCCTAAAGGGAAGGCAGAGACTCAAAGGTAATTATTGTCCGGTGTATGTTTTCGGTAGGTACCAATCAACTCCATTTGTGATGTTAGGAATAAATCCAGGCTTTTCATCTAAGAATAGTCCTGTGGAAGATAAAGATGCCAGAAAGTCATGGGAGGAATACCAAAATCTATATTTGAATTTTTTTCGCTATTTCTCTGACCATAAGTTTGAATCGCCATATTACACGGCGTTAGGACACTTGTTGGCAGGTCTTACTGGAGATCAAAGCAAGTCTAAATGGGATCTATTTGATTCTTATTTAACAAACCTTGAAATGATTCCATATCATTCAGAAGGCATGACTTTGCCATCTAAATTATCATCATTTCAGCTTGACTACATGAAGATTCGACTAAAAGGTAACCTTGATTTTATTACAAAATTCAATCCTAAACTGTTGTTATTCAATGGTAATCCATGGTACATACTTTTAATCAAGCACAATTTGATTAGAGAATACAATAAAATTCAGGTATCAAATAAATTCAATCTATACTTCTTTGAAATAGAGGGTATTACAAGTGTACTATTTGATAAATTTTTTCAAGCCCATTATTGGGGAATAACTGACCATGACAGAAAGGTTACAATACCCAAGTTAATCCATGAAAGATATCAAAATGTGTAATCAAACATACAATTAGGCATATTAAATTACGATTAAAAAAGGGGGAAAAAGAATCTGCAGCAATACTAAAAAGAAAAATTCTGACTAAACTAACTTGAACAACGTGAAATAAAGATCTATAAATCAGGTATGAAGAGGCAACAGCCCCAGGACTTGTGAGCCCAACCAGAATGGGTATGATATAATATATCTGATGGTTAAGGACAACGATCCAGGAGGAATAATTCAGGCTATACCTAAGGGTAAGGCAGAAGATCTATTAGAGATAATTCATTCAGGAATGCTAGCTAATAATAAGTCTCATAGTAACCTTTTTTATTTTTTCAAGTACTATACAAGAAATAACACTGGAGCAATTATCCTAGAGGGAGCATCTAGCTAGCAGAAATAACACTGGAGCAATTATATTTATAAATGTAAAAGCCCTTATTGGAATAAATCAGAAAGAGCTAAACAATGATTAACTTGTATGTAATATTGGGCTAAAAGGATTTTCACATATTCGAAGCGGCTGTAAAAATTGTAGCATCGGCTAACCCTTTGACTAATTCATTATAGACTTTATTTGCAGATTCTAATACCTTATCCTTGGCAAAATGTGGATAGTAATCATAAATATTCGGAAAAGGTGATTGTCCAATCATAAAATCGTAATTTTGTATCGGAGGCGTCTTTTCGACTAATAG
>JBPCNB010000198.1:0-1828 GCA_051001675.1 Nitrososphaeraceae archaeon
AAATGGATTCTGCTTATAATGAACTTATTTGGATTCTTTCTGTAATAGCATTGCCTATTGGTGTCACTACAATTATTTCGTATATTTTAAAAAAACTACATAGTCTTCTTAAAGTCAATTCCCATACATTCTAAATATGCACGATAAAACTCACCTTGTTACTACCACGGAAAATGAAAACGGCAAGATATGGAGATACATGGATTACCCAAAGTTGTCAACCTTCTAGATAAGAGAGGTTATTTTTTGTTATATCATCAGCTTTCCAAGATCCATATGAATGAACTGCCAAAATGCGACGAGCAGGAAAATCACCGAGAAGACAGGAGTAAACCTCCTGAAGTAACCGAGGATGAACTCGGACGACAAAGACCTATTACACTGATCAATAGTCAGAAGTAGGTTACTTAACTAAAAAGATATACTTAACGCTAGTTTTTGCTTACGTTAAGGAAGTAAGACATGAGAGAATGTTATCCCAACCCGCATAATGGCATTAATCTCATCCTCTCTTAAAGACACTCATTACTACCATCACTTTATTCATTTTCCCTAGGTAAACTAGGAAGAACAAGGATAAGAATAAAAAAGACAAAGACACAATTATCATTCCATCACATTCGTTTTTTCCTCACCATGAGCATCTAAATAGTGTCTTTCAGCCTCATCTTTTGAGAGAAATTCTTTTGCACAAATGGTACACCTAAATGTACCTTCATCATATTCTGACATACATTACCCCACCAAACCGGAGTATTTAATTGATAACGTAACATTTATGATAATAATGCGTAGTTACCAGCAATAATATTTTTGAAAGTAAATCCTACTTAGTATATCATTATTCTTTAAACAGTAGTATTAGGCCGGCTAATCCTTCAGGGTATTATGACATCCACTCCGGCTTTCTCTTCTGAAACTGATCTGACAACATTCCTTGGATTTTCGACTGAATCTGTCAAAAAGCCGTTGTATAGAGTCCCTTCTTGTGGAAACCATCTAGGGACAAAATTAGAGCTGACTAGGTTTTGAGCGTCTCTTTCTTCAACATAGTCTTTCTAGCTGGATCTTTTGTGGCCTAAATAATAATGAGAAAAAGCAGTTTGAGTAACTATTATCTAGAAGAATCTAAGGTTAAGCTCCTGCTGTATCTTTATCCTTTTCCCGCTGTGGAGCTGCTCTTACTTGTATTACTTCCCGAATAGTTTGGTTCATAGCCGCCTCGGCGATGTCACTAGCATGTTCGGCAGTCCTTCTAATATCCTCCAAAATGATTTTAATATCTACATTTGCAGATTCACCGCGAATACCATTTTGTTTGTCGAGGAAAGAAATAACATCTGCCTCCAGATTACGCATATCTTCAGCTTTATCTACCACACTATCAGCTAAAACATAGTCTCTTCTTAGAAAGGCCTCGACAGAATCACTAAGCACGGAAAGAGATAGTTGACTCATCTTTTGTATTTTGTCAAAGGCCTCTTTTGTAATTTTCTGATTAAGCCTTAAATGTTTACTAGATATTCCTACAGCATGATCAGCCACTCTTTCAATGCTCTTGACGGCCACACGATAGCTCAAGCAATCTGCTGTTCCTTTCAGACCCATTTCCTGTAAAGCACGTTCATTTTGAGTGGCCATCACAAGATTCCTTAAGATATATAGGCTGAACCTGTCAACTTCGTCATCTGACTTTATCACGGCTTCTGCCAACTCATGATTTAGCTCACCTAATGCAGACATAGCATCTTTATGCATTGCGGTTGCAATAAGAAACATTCTTCGTACAGCTGTGTTTACAGACAATTCAGGAAGGGTTAGTAAAACC
>JBPCNB010000199.1:0-6115 GCA_051001675.1 Nitrososphaeraceae archaeon
TCGCCACTTCTTTCTCTCACTACATTGTTCCATTCTCCCACATACACAGGGACGTGTGATATCTGAGCGGCCCTAACAAGACCATTTAGTCGTTCTCGTTGAAAAGAGTCGGTGGAAGGGCCATACATGCTTATCTTAAATATAACATTAGTCTTATCAGCAGGAACCATTTTCGCTTGATTTTCTGGATTAACACTAATATGGGTTCACCCTAAAACTTGCAGGCACTTGCTGACTAAATGCTAAAGTCTTTTGCGTCTCTTTTCTGAGCTCGCCGACGATAAAAGTGTTAAAAGCACCCACTTTTTCCCATTGATCGTCTCTATGAATTTGGGGTTCGCTGAGTATCTCGTATCCTAGTGTGCTTTCGTAATCATCAAGTGTTCTTACTATACTTGTAAGGAACTGGGCGTGAAGTGTCCAGCCATCATTACTATTTACGTCTTTGACCGGCCTGTCCCACCAATTTGTCCACCATAGTTTGGCAGTTGCATCATTTGTATTGCCACCAGAATCCCTTTCGTATTCAGCGTTACCAAAGAACAGAAACGACGGAAATCCGGTTCCTTTAGACTCTAGCCACGACGACGTATGCCATTGATGGTTATCGTAGAGCACCTTAATCCCCCACCTATCAGCAGTTTGAGCAACAGTTACAAGCTCTTCTAAAAATAGCGACGGATTCTTAGCATAGCTTTCCCAGTAGAATAGATAACGTACATGATTCATACCTGCATCATGAATGAGCTTGAAGCTGTCTTCGTAATAGTTTTTTGGAAAGGGAATATCGTTTTCGTCATGTTCTTTTGCGCTTGTGCTATTTCCTCGCATAGCTACACCTATGAAACTTGGTGAGGCATTCTTATCTTCTAGTTGAGCAAGCAACTGCATATTATTCTGCGATAATGGAGTTTCAACCATAAACATCATGATAATGGCCAACAACAAGATATTGAAATGAAGTAGCACCTTCTTCCCTCGCCATACAAAGTTTAAGGCAGTGTCCGTTTAAGAATTCTAAGCATTGAATTTTTTGACACTTTATTCAATACCAGAATGAGAATATCATGAAAACTCCAAATCGCTGGATTCATGCCATTAGATAGGTATGGCATGTCCCGGTACCTAATGCTCCCAAATGGCTACCCCCAGCGTGCCCTCTCATTATCACGATCCTCTTTCGTGGCTTTCTTCCATTCTTTGTAGTGCACTTTACACAAATACACCCTCTTTCCTGATGAATCAATATCCATGTTAGGTGCCATTCTCGCCTTGGAATCTGTTATCGACCGTCCAGCGTTTTCGTCGCAACCCTGGATATTACAATTAATCCCTTTATCGACGCGGCCCATTTTAATTAAAACCGAACCTTGAATATAAAAATGTGATCAAAATAGTAGAATAAACGCTACCATTAGCAACCTTTAACAATTTCGGTGGGTGTTTGAAACTAAAACCTAAAAGGCTCATACCAAACGCTTTAATTCAACTTGAATAGATATCCGTTAGTTCAGAATTAGATGCGTTTACTTCAACTTCACTCGGATTTTATAGAATACGAACCGATATCAAGAGAAATCGACGACGCGCAGGAAAACATATCCAGAAAAAAAACGAGACTAGAGGATGTTGTTGTGACGTTTGTGGCTGTGGAAAAGGAGGATGATGAGATTGTCGCATCCGATGCTCTAATCGAAGTTAGGAAATTTCTCCAGACAGTGAAATGCGATAAATTGTTGATTTATCCTTATGCCCATCTAAGTTCAAACCTAGCAACCCCTCGCTCCGCTCTAGCCATTCTAAGAATATTAGAGAAGATAGCAACTGAGTCGGTTCGCGAAGTGTACACTGCACCCTTTGGTTGGACCAAGTCGTTCAATGTTCAGACAAAGGGTCATCCTCTTGCAGAAAATGCTAGAGTTATCGTTAAACGAAGTGTGGAACAGGGCGAGAATTCTTCACAGGTTTTGTCTCGAGATCAAGATAATGGGCCTCAAACAATTCAGAAGGTAGCTTCGGGACAGGAAGAGACATCAGCAGCTCTCAAAGCTGAAGAAAAACTTCAATCCTCTTGGTTTATCATAGAACCAAAACGGGAAAGCCTTATTCCAGTTTCTGAATACAAGTTGGCTCAAAAGAAACATGAGAGCTTGCAAAAACTAATCAATTATGAAATGCAGAAAAGAAGAATAGTCGATGAACAGCCACCCCATGTAAAATTGATGAAAAAACTAGCCCTAGCTGACTACGAGGCTGCATCTGACCTCGGGAACATGCGCTATTACCCAAAAGGAAAACTTATGAAATCGCTTATTGAACGTTACATTACCGACAAAGTCATGGAATATGGTGGAATAGAGGTCGAAACTCCCATAATGTATGATTCGAAACATCCTTCAATGGCAAGTTACTTTAACAGATTCCCTGCACGGCAATACAATATAATTTCCGATAGCAAACAACTATTTCTTCGATTCGCAGCTTGCTTCGGTCAATTTTTGATGGCCAAGGATTTCCAAATATCTTATAGGAGTCTCCCATTGAAATTATATGAACTTACGAGATATAGCTTTAGGAGGGAAAAAAGCGGCGAGCTTGCTGGCCTAAGAAGGCTTAGGGCATTTAGCATGCCAGATTGTCACGCATTTTGTAAAGACATGATGCAAGCAAAACAGGAGATCATCGAGCGTTTTGAATTATCTGTTGATGTCATAAACGGGATTGGATTGTCCACTAAGGATGATGTGGAAATGGCTATTCGTTTTACCGAGGACTTTTACAAAGAAAATAAGGAACTTATACATACACTAGTTTCTCGGTTCGACAAGCCTGTACTCCTAGAGATGTGGAGGGAAAAGTTCTTCTATTTCGTTCTGAAATGGGAATTTAATTATATTGACAGTTTAGGTAAAGCTTCGGCTCTCTCGACAGACCAAATAGACGTCGAAAATGCAAAGCGATATCAAATTGAATTTATCGATGAAGATGGCTCTAAAAAGAATCCTGTTATCCTACATAACTCGCCGAGCGGTGCTGTGGAAAGGGTAATGTATGCATTACTTGAAAACGCAGCCAAAGTCTCGAGAATGGGTGGTAAGCCCTCCCTTCCGCTTTGGCTCATGCACACACAAATTCGCATTATTCCAGTTGCCAAGCAACATATGGAATTTTGTACTAGAATTGCAAAAGATCTGACGTCTAATAAAATTCGAGCAGACATAGATGATAGAGATGAGTCCGTTGCAAAGAAGATAAGGGAATCAGAATCAGAGTGGATCCACTATACATTAGTTATAGGCGACAAAGAGGTTCAAAGTCACAACCTAGTAGTTAGAGACAGAAACCAAGGAAAGCAAATAGAAATGAAGTTAGACGACATAATAGCCAGAGTATCAAAGCAAGTAAGCGACAAGCCATATGTTCCCTTAAACCTCCCTATGAGGCTTTCACAAAGAGTTGGAATCATGGTGTAACGAAGCACGTTACTCAGATGTTGACTGGAAATGATATGTTTTATACTACTGGTTTTTGTCCTTTACTAGCCACCAATGCCTTTTATGCATATTCATTTTTAAAGATGAGCACTTTTTGTCGCATTACTTACTTCTATGTATCTATGTGGATTTTAAAACACATCCCTTCACTAATTTCAGGAGGTCTGTCAAACCTCTCGGCTAGGTGGAAGGTCGAGCTCCTTTTTGGTATTGCTTGATATTGTATTAGTAAATGACCTCTTCCTTTTCGACTAGATCTCAGCATCAAATTCTTCATGCACGAGTTTCTATCTTTCGCTCCCTCTATCAATTAATGCTTCTATTCCACACATTATTACAAAACTGCCATTTCCTCTTGCATTCCTCAAGCATATCGGTAATCATACTGTTATCTATCAATTAAGGCTTATTTCGTATACAACCTTGGTGACATCGGCTATTTTTAGTGTTACAATAGACGTAAAGTTCATCTAAGTTGTAGCGCTTTGATGAATCACCCACTCACGTGTAACAGTTCATGTATTCCTCCTTCATGGTATACAAAACTGGTTTGGGACCAGGAATATTGGCAATCTATATTATGAAACTTCATCTTGATGCATTCATCTACAATTGTTCTTAGTGTGTCTTTCCACGACTCGCCTAAGATCTTTCGGTTTTTCAAGACCATAGTGTATTCCTAGGACATGGCCTCCATCATCTTCACCACTAACCAAGGTAACAGTGTATTCGACACTTCAGCTCATCATTGAATTCTATAGCAAGATTTCTCTGTAATATCCACAAGTCCATTCACGTATATCAGATCTAAGTGACAATTCTATCAAATAATACGTGCGTGCCCCGAATCATGTATGAGTACCATAGAATAGGGTTTAAAATGTAACCTACATCCCAAATAATACAATATCTAATACATACGATTGGCTTTTCGTCATTCGTGCAGGCTTACCTGTGTGCGTCAACTGGTTGTTGATCAGATCCTTGTTAAAAAAGTCGACGACGACTAATTTGAAATATATTTGAGTTAAAATAAATAGAAATTGGGAATTAAATCATAGTTAGTTAAAAAAATAAAATAGAATTAGAACAGAAATAAATTAGAATTAAATCAGAAATAAATTTATTTATTTATTTTTAATTAAATTAAATTAGAATTAAATCAAATTAATTCAGATAAATTAAATCGCACCATCTATATCGCCCCATTTCGTAATTCGTCCTTTGATTTATTTTGACGCCTTAAATTCAAAAAGGGTATTTTTCTGCATTAATCGACATTGCGCAAAATGAAATATCGTTAGTTTTTAAGGGTCAGGCTGAAAAAAGCCCAAAATGCAAAAAGAAGGGCATACCCCAGGCCCTATTTTAGGGTTGACTGTTTTCAAAAATGGGGCTTGATATTTTTCTGCCGCCTATTTTCTCCAATGGATAAATATCGGTACTTTAAAAAAGTTTTAGAATTTCAGGCAAACTAGAGAAAATTTATATTTCAATCAGCCATAAGAGGGTAGTAGTTCTCTTCGTTCCGGACGTTGATTATCAGCAATAGTATAATAGTTAGAACTAAAATTTCCCCAGCTATACTCGTATACTCTCTAGGAATCAACTTTTAGCACTTGGGATCGGTACCCCACCCCCCAGGAGTGTTCACAGGACAACTGACACGATTTTGACTGATGCTTGCCATCTATTTGACAACCTATCTACCTACAGGTGACGACTAATTGACGGAAGTGACAAACGTTTGATGCACTCTAATCCTGTCGAAAAAAGGTGATAGGGTATGCTGCCATATAAGCTATTAAGACTGTATGACTTCTCTAGGTTGCCGATTGTATGGTCCATTCTGTTCAAGAAGAACACACTTATTCTCGTTCAGGCGTACATTCTGCAGGCAATAAACATGAAATGATTTTTCGATTCAACTCCGATAGTCCACAATCTGGATATAAAATGGAAGATCATATACAGATATATTTGATGGTTTATTCTCAGAAATAACGCGAGGATTTGATTGATATGAAGCCGAGTATCTCAGACAAGCCTGCTTTAAGCATAATTTTTGGCTTAATTCTATTTTTCAGTTCAACATCCGTATGTTATCTGCCACCATCTTACTCACAGCTTAATATTACTAGCCCTCAAACTGTCAGCAACACACCAGGAAATTCAACAGATCCCCAAATTGCATTATACAATAACAACCTGTATGTGGTCTGGAGCGATGACAGCACAGGAAATGGCGATATATACTTCAGAAGAAGCATAGATAATGGAACTACGTTTGATACAGTTAACAACATAAGCCAAAATAATACAGGTAGTTCTTCTGACCCAAAAATTGGTACACATTCTAACAATGTGTATATAGTTTGGACCGACGTCTCTTCAAACAAGAATGAGGTATTTTATCGACAGAGCGTTGACGGAGGTGTCATGTTTGGAGGTCTCAAAGAACTCAGCAAGACCAGATCTATTAATGGCGAATTTGCTCTCTATCCACGGATTATTACGTCTGGTAACAATGTATACGTAGCCTGGCAAGACAAAGTTCTGGGAGGAAATGAAATATTTTTCAGAGCCAGCAATGATGGTGGAAACAAATTTACCGGCATAAA
>JBPCNB010000200.1:0-1225 GCA_051001675.1 Nitrososphaeraceae archaeon
ATATAACTATACGGTATATTCTATATCATAAACTCTTGATTTTATATTAAAGGGTAAAGAAAAAGAAAGAAACTGCTTGCTTTGATATTATGGATTATTGCTTTTTCTTAAGTTCTTGCTGTTGTCCATGTCTCATAGCCCAATACATGGCTGGATATGACGCTGCAAAACCTGCGGGCAATATCATTCCAAGTCCTATCCAGAACAATGCGTCTCTTAAGAATAAAGTAATCTGGGTTGGAGTTAAATTATTTAGTTTTATATCTGAAATTTGAAAATGGTATAAAGCCGTTGTTCTCTGGAGATTTGCTTCTAGTTGCTCTTGTCTTTCTGTAGGCTTCAGGCGCTACAACTGTAAATGCACCAGCAATTAAAGCCAATGGAATAGAAAGCAGTATAGAATACTTGTAGAAAATAAGGTCAACTGTTTCTGCAGTTAATATGCAAACACTTTCAGCAGTAATAAGAATTATTAGACTTGTTTTCAATATGGCTTTCAAGTTTTGTTGTTTATACAAATAGGGAAGTTTCTCTATTCCAACTGCAAAGTTTTTGAAAGTCGTTTTAAGGTTTGAAATAAATCCCTTCTGACTATCTTGTTCTAGGACAGAACAGCAACTACATATAGTTTGGTTAGGAGAACCATAATTATATCTACCAAGAATAGTGGCAAAGGTAGTGAAACCAGCAAGAGCATATCCCAAACTATAGGCTATAGCAATGCCTGAGGGATTAAAACCAAACAAATACAGAGCGGTATTCTCACCTATCTCTGCAGAAGCAATACACAAAATTTCAATTCCAAGTGCTGCAGCATAGATTCCCTTTGCATATCCTAAGAAAGTAATTATTGAAGAAAATCTAGATTGAAATGCAACATGATGATTATTAGGATGACTAATATCATTTGATAGATCATGGTGAAAGTCTATACAACAACAAATACGTTTTATGCAGTTTTTACATTGAGTAATATTGTTAATATCTTTAGCACATTCTTCAGGTGCACATTGGCATTCCGCACATACTAATACCATATTACTAAACCAATTGTATTCCTATTTCTAATGTAATTTTAAATATACACTCTTTAGTTGAAGTCATACCTTTCTGGTTTCCTTCATTATCAAAAGAACAAAAACACCGGACGCTATTGCAATCCATGCTACTAGTTGAATCGCAATGCTACTACTTGATAAATCTGCAATAAATCCTACACCTATAG
>JBPCNB010000201.1:0-3392 GCA_051001675.1 Nitrososphaeraceae archaeon
ACAATTCAAAGGAGTTTTCAAGATTGGGCATAAATGCAGCCAAAGTCTTTAACGAAGCTTCAAATGAGATAGCTACTACAGGTTTTTCTGCGGTAGAAACATCAAGACAAAGAAGATAAAACTAGAGAAGACTGAAGAAAAACAGATACTGCCACCCCCTACATTTTCTTATTGTACGTAGAATTTTCCATGAGACTCTCCAGCAAGGCTGATCATTTGCTGGTATGAGGATACTATCCACCAAATATGTGGGACATCCTGAAGAAAATGATCGATCTTGAGAAGCGATAACATAGAGAACATTTTTTACTCACAAATACCGTATTTTCCGAAAGAAAATGAACCGTACCTTGAATTAAGGGATTCATTGGAAAAATAGACCTAAAAAATCAGGATATGTAGAAGGACCATATGCAAACTATAAGCTTCTATATTCACTTACTCCAAAGGACAAAAACTCCTATACCGTACTTTATTCATACCCGTGTTTATCTTATAGAACCTGTCGTGCAAAAAATATATCATTAACCCCCAGTCCACCATATTTAGCCGAAAGTTCTTGAAAATAATTTTGAGATTAAATAAAATGCCACTTGTCCCAGGTGTAACTCAGGAGTAAACGGATTTGAGGCCAATCATAAGATCAATTTTGACAGGACGAAATTGTCATAGATACATAGACATGTAGTGCTGTTTCGCCCAATGCAGTTTCTGCTTAGCCCGGGCTTCTACTAATTAAAGAAAGTTCCTAAGAAACTTCGTGAACTCACCATAATAGATCGCCTTTTAGGTTTCTCATGTATACCCGTTAAGCTTTAAATGGGCACTGTCAGTCTACTTACTGGTTAGCCGATGGAGGGAATCGCTGCGCGCCGCGGAGTGACGCCGGCATTGTTCAACAAACTGGCCAAAAGGACTTCATTTCTCAGAATGTATTTATAGTACATTATTACAGTATAATCTTAGGTAAAGAATCAGAGCATGTCTAAACCAAACTGGGCCTGTTCGATATGCGGTATGTATTCCGGTAGAAGGGAATCTGTTCAACGTCACATCGATAATCCAAATATTCACATCGGAAACGGGACAGTAATTTCTTTTTCTGATTCACTCATAAGAAGGCAAGCAGGCTTTTATGTATCAAATCCTGCTACTACTAGAGAGTATAGGGGAAGGGAACACCCTTTTTTTCCCAATACATCGAAAAAGATGTTCAATATGTTCGAAAAAGCATTATCACAAAAGATGGCCGAAGAGATGGCCAAAAAAACCATTAACGCTGCTTTTGAACCGCACTCTGAACCTTCGAGTAATAATATTGTTATGTCTACGGAAAACTGGCTTATTTGTTTCTTCAAAAATACACAGGATCTGTTTGGTATAGACGGGCGCATATGTCTTAGATGTTTGACAATTGAACCCGTTAAACTTTCTTACACGGAAGCGGAGAATATTGGGGGTTATAGTGGCCGTCTTCGATTACCCTGTCTTCCCTTATCCGAGTATGTATCAGGACCAACCATACGTCAATATCGAAGATATATCAAGCAGAATGGATTTCCTTCCCAATTGAAAATATGGTTGGATTTTATGCTACCAAATACCAAACAAAAAAAGATAGAAGCAATACGAGTTCCCGAAGCGAGACCAGGCAACGCCACTTTTGCAGTCAGACTCGCCGCCAGCAAATCAATATCGGATCCGATTAAAAAGAAATACGTAAGCTTGCAATATTCTAACGAAAAATGCTATGACCTTTTGCTTCCTACAGATACTAATCCTAATCATTGGAGCATAAGGGCAATAGAAGATGGATTAACTACTCTTATGGACGAGGACGAAATTATTGATTATCTGTCTATTACGAAGCATTCGACTTATGGTTTTTTTAGAACCAAAACAGAAAATCCCAATCCTCATTCCCCACGAATACGGGGAGGATGTCTATACTTAATAATGCTAGTATTTGGCAACGAGACTCATACTATTGACAATGTGTATTACGATTAGTGTTTACTAGTAAAATATTTACCAGTTGATTAACAGGTGAATGTCTTAATAAGTTTATTCTATCGCTTATGATAATTTTATTACCACGTGTCGCAGCGCACAGACTAGGAAATTCTAGATAAGACCACTTGAATATTTCATGAGGTTTTTGAAGGTTGATAACCATGACAGGGTCGAATTAGACTCCGAGATTATCTAAATGAACATTTGCCATTACAATGTGATTTTAAAGGCCGAGGATTAAGCACCTTAAACTATATCCGCGTACATGCCGTCAATCCCAAAGTTCTATGATAGCATCAATTATAACAACCCCATTCTCAGTCAGATTCATCATACAATCGCAGTAAACATACGCAGCCTTCTTAGGCAACGGCTCTTTCTGTTACCTTTGTCACTGGATCAATGGAAATGGGTTTTTGGAGAACTTTAATTATGTAATCCGTATTTTTAGCACTTAAATCAATTTTTTGTCAAACCTCCAATTTGTAATGCCATCATAAGTTGACAGCACTTCTAGCTATCTCCTGAGATCTATTTCCCTCAATCAAGTTACCAGTCTAGTTATTTTTAGCCTTGGTTATTATAAATGAATCCGATGGTTATTATACCAATGCTATATTGGTTTTGAATTTGCTAACCTTCTTTAATTACAATTACTTCAGATATTGAAAATTCGTGTTCGGTAATCGCTTTTTTGCTATCAATATTATATAATTCTGCAGATTCTGCTAGAATCTTCTGAAATGCTAATTTATCGACTTCGATACTAATCGGTGGGTTAAATCCATGTTCTTTGAAATAGTTTGCCAATGCAAGTATCCCATCAGTCAATTCACTTCTGTCAATTATATTCTCAGGCATTCAATTCCTTGCTAGAAAATATACCACTACTCAATAATAATGCTTTCAACTATTACAACAACCCGCAGGGTATTTTTCCTCACAATTGCTTTCACTTTTCTAATCTAAAAGACCAAAGCAGCTACAATTCTGTATGACCAAATTAAGCTTTCATGAAGGCTCTTAACCATGTTTCTATTCATTTTGGGAAATTATGTAAAGCATACAGTTATTCAGCAGCAGTATTATGATCTGCAATGCAGCTTCTGTAACTTAATTAAATTGAACCTCAAACTTTTACCAAATGATTTTTTAGCAAAATGCACAACTGAATAAAGTTCTCAGTACACGAATAAAGGATTTTGGAATATCATGGAGTTGATAGGACAGCTACCATAACACTACACTAAATAAGAATTGAGTATAGTCTACACAAATATTTTAATCAATGATTGATGCAATGGTGACAAGATGTCTTCAGAAGACCAAAATAATATCGAGAACAAAAAGAAAAAAGCGAGGAAGAGCCAAGAGGATAA
>JBPCNB010000202.1:0-2281 GCA_051001675.1 Nitrososphaeraceae archaeon
GGTATTGTGAGA
This sequence comes from Nitrososphaeraceae archaeon, assembly GCA_051001675.1. Classification (GTDB taxonomy): domain Archaea; phylum Thermoproteota; class Nitrososphaeria; order Nitrososphaerales; family Nitrososphaeraceae; genus TH5893. The sequence continues at coordinate 13 of JBPCNB010000202.1, forward strand.
GCAGCATTTGGATATTCGGGACAAAAATGCAGCGCATGTTCACGCCTGTATGTCAATAGAGAAGTCAAACCCGTGTTTATCGAAAAGTTAGTTCAGAGTACTAAAAGCTTGTCCATAGGAAACCCAATTGAACCAAACGTATTTCTGGGCCCACTTATTAACCAAAAGGCTTATGAAAAATATCAGAAACTAATCAAAATCGCATCCAGAGACGGCAGGATACTCATAGGTGGCAAAGTTAAGATTAATGGTGAATTTAAGTATGGTTACTATGTAGAGCCAACAATTGTTGTTGGTTTGCCTAAAAACCACTGCTTTTTCAAAGAAGAACTATTCGTGCCTATTCTATGTGTAGCAGAATACGATGAATTCAAAGAAGCGTTAAGTTTGTGTAATGATTCAGAGTACGGATTGACAGCTGGTATCTACAGCGATAAAAAAGAAGAGATTGAAAGTTTTCTCGAGGATATTAAAGCAGGGGTAGTGTATGTTAACAGATCTAGTGCTACAACAGGAGCTATGGTGGGCTGTCAATCTTTTGGTGGTTGGAAAGCTTCGGGTACGACACAAAAAGGAACCGGAGGACCATATTATTTAACACAATATCTGCAAGAGCAGAGTCAGACTATTGTAGAGTAGTATTCCTAAGAGTATCAGGTTATATTATTAGCTACTAGTTTTATCATCGGGAATTACAAATCCTTTGCCAAATTTGCTCATCTTTGCGGATATCATTTTATTTTTATTCTTACTGTTGACATTTTCCTCAAGAATAGTATCTTGATTATTCGTGCCTGCATCATTCTCGCTATCTCCTAATAATAGTTCTTTTGTCGTGTCACCATTTTTCGGGACCTGTTCTTTATGTAATTCGGGTACTGAGTCCAATGCTTCTTCCTCCTTATCTTTATTTACATCATCATCCATTACTCCTTTAAATCCCCTTTTTTCGTAATCCTCTCTATTAGTTATTCTTCGTACATCCTTTTTGCTGTGCATTATTTTTCTAACTGTGTATCATGATAACTAAATACCATTTAAGTAGATTAATGTGGATTGCAATCCCTGGTGGTTCCAATATCTGGATGTTCGCACTTTTCCTGATCCTTAATCTGGAACAGTTTGTCAAAGCAAGACCTGAACCCTAATAAGTAGCATTTGACGTATTTCTTGTATTGGATGTTAAAGGCTATTATGCTATTATGGGAGTATCAGAACAAGCAAACTATAGGGAGGTTAGAGCCGCGTATAGACGTCTAGCCAAGAAGTATCATCCTGATGTAAATGGTTCCTTGTATGCTGAAGAAACGATAAAGACCATTAATGCTGCCTTTGAAGTTCTTTCAGATAAAGAAAAAAGAAGTGAGTATGATAGGCTGGTCTTTGATAATGACTATACCTTACAACAGCAACAGCAACAGCAACGAGGACACCAAAAGGAGAATGAAAATGACGTAATAAACACAGATGCTCAATCATCAAATAAATCAGAGAACAAAGATAACAGAGATAGGAGAAGCACTTACCGTAATTTTTATTCTGATTTAATTAATAATAGTAATCATGCTAAAGCCGACAATTCTTATTATAGAAGTGTCAAGCAGGATACGTCACAACCATCTGCTGTAACAACAGATCCTTTGGATACAAAAAGCCGTTTTCATATAATTGTTGAACCATCTCTTTGTATGGCCTTTGGTAGCTGTGAAACTCTTGCACCAAAAGTTTTTGTGGTCGAGAAAAATAAGATCTTTAACCCTAAAGCAAAGGTTGTATCAGAAACAGCCGAAGATTTCGATGCAATACTTGCTGCTGCTCAGACATGTCCCACAAAAGCAATATTCATCATAGACAGAAATACTGGTGAGTGTATCTATCCATGAATTTGATTGTATGTCGTGATAGATACAAGACAGACAGACACAAAAAAAGTACAAGATCGAATGTTTATCCTCAGGACTGCAGCAAATAGTCGGCGATATTATATTTTATTTATTTATTTATTTAAAATTACAGAGACGTAGACTCAGGTAAATGTCTTCACTAAAATAAAAAAGGCTACTAAAGTTATACCTTAGTTTCATAGGGCCTTTAGGATATTTATCAGTGCAATTACCAGCTGGACTTGCTATTCCGACACTGTCATCTTGATCCTCTATATTACATGGTGTTGGACCGAAATTTATTTTCCCTCAGCTACAATCATACGACATGCTACATTAGTATTCTAGAGGCAATCCTTTCAAACAGTTTATTTTAGATACTACGC
>JBPCNB010000203.1:0-2243 GCA_051001675.1 Nitrososphaeraceae archaeon
TGCTCTGTCTTAGAAATTCAGGATTATAACATACATCATAGTCTTCTCCAAGGCGGATTCTACAATTCCTCTGCAGATAGTCCACTATTACATTTCGCATAGTACCGGGGAGTATTGTACTTCTAAAAACAATCAAATGGTGTTTGTCTGAGCTATTATTGCCAAGAGCTTTCGATATCTCCGACAGCACAGAAAATATCTGTGACAAATCCTGGTGACTGCTGTAGCTCGAATTCTTATCGCTATAGCCTCCCACCCTTCCATTAACAATAGGCGTATCAACACAAACAAATAATATATCCGAGTCTGTTATCGTTTCGGCTATGTTCGAGGCGACTTGATATCCTTCTTGCTTTAAAGATAATAACTTCGAGCTTAATATATCATAGAAGCACACATCGTAGCCAAGCTTTTGCAAGCCCTTGCCTGTGGCACTCCCAACCACCCCTGAACCTATAATTCCAATTCTTGAAACCGATAACCCTGCCATATATTTTACCTTAACGAATTACTGTTGTTCGTAGTCCAAACCAATATATATATAGTCTGAATTGCTCTTATCTAATATAACGTGTTAGGATTGATTACAATGATTTTAACATAATAATTATCTGTAGGTGGAGAAACATATTTGAAGCTCGTATGGAAAATATCAACATAACGGATGGAATTTCTTATTCCGATTCTTATCCTGTGTTTGATAATATTTCATATCCTTGTTATTTCGGTCTTTACAACTTTTCCCTATGGGACAGAAGGCAGCGGAATAATCAGATACGTGAAACAATGGTCGGTTGCAATAACTGATACTCTTGGTACTTCCTTGGTTAAGCTCGGGGAGCACTTCTGGCTGTATGTTCCCCTCGGTTTGATTGGGCTATGGAGGTGGCTGACCTGGGGAGTAAAAAAGACGTGTGCCGAATATTACAAACCAATTGAGGTGCCCGACCACTTTTTCAAACCAAGTTTATGTATAGTTACGCCCGTATATAATGAGAACCCGGACATATTTAGAGAGGCACTGAACACTTGGGAAGCAAATAGTCCAGATGAAGTCGTAGCTGTAATAGACGAGTCTGATACTAATTGCATTGAAGTTTTCAAGCAGTTTTCAAGAAACAAAGAGTGGACCAAGCTCTTAATCACACCTAAGAGGGGAAAGAGAGAGGCGATAGTTGATGGCATACTTGCTTCTAATAGTAAAATTGTGGCGTTAGTTGATAGCGATACGATATGGGCTACAGGTATAAAAAAACGGTTGCTGGCACCTTTCGCGGATCCCTCCATTGCTGGTGTTACTCCTAGAAATCACGCTTTACAACGAGGGTCAATATGGCAAAAGATGACCGACATTTTCTGGGATATAAGGAATTATCACGATCTGCCATCTCAAACGGCTATGGGCAGTGCCCTAACTTGTTTGACTGGTAGAACCTCACTTTACAGAAGAGATGTCCTGCTTCCAAAGCTTGATGAGTTTTTAAACGAAATACTTCTGGGGAAAAAAAAAGAGTCAGGGGAAGACAAGTGCTTCACACGGCTTGTGCAAAGGGAAGGCTGGAAAACGTATTATCAGGAAACAGCTGTCATTTATTCTGCCGCGGCACCCGATTTCAGGACCTTTTTAAGCCAACGTTTGAGATGGACGAGGAATAGTCATAATTCCGATCTTGTAAGTTTATCAGAAGGTTGGGCCTGGAGGCATCCGTATCTCGCGTTTTACATGATAGATAGATTCATTTCGACCTTCACCTTGTTCCTTGGGCCAATCTTCTTTGGCATTGCAGTTTATCTTAACCAATGGGTAGTCGCGGGGGCTATTCTGTGTCTATGGATTGTAGGAAGAGGAATTAAAATTCTTCCTCACCTTAGGAGACGTCCTAATGATATATTGTTGGTACCTGTCTTTGTAGCGATAAACTTTCTGATGGCAATTGTAAGACTTTATGCACTTGTGACGATACGAGAACAGAAATGGATTAGAGAATATAATCATACGAAGAAAGGAACCAGAAATGTTCAGTTGGCTTTCCGAAAAATGAAGGATATGATTTTAACTGGCGAGGTTATAACTGGCTTAGTATTGCTGGTGATCTATGTACTCAAATAGCTGCACTTCTCTTCCGTAGGAAATAAATGTTTAGCATAGAGTTATTTAGTAAATAAGAGACTCTAAGAACAAATAACAATATTGATAATAACTCAATTGATTGGCTCTCTCCTTAATGTGTCGCTGCTGATGT
>JBPCNB010000204.1:0-2972 GCA_051001675.1 Nitrososphaeraceae archaeon
CTACCAGTGTTTTTGCTCAGTCGCAACGAGCTCAAAAAGAAACCCTTACAGTCGTCTTAGCAAATGAAGAAAGATGGGATCTTCTTATTGACGTTGCAAAGCAAGAGTTACAAAAAAGACATCCAGACAAGATTATTGAGATACAAAATAAAACATTACCATATGAAGAGATAAGACCTCAGATGTTGGAGGCACTGAGCAATGGAACCTCTATTGATCTAATATCTATAGATCAGATCTGGCTTGGTGAGTTTGCAGAAAAGGGATTGCTAACAGATCTTACAAATTTTACAAAAAAGGGGATATCCTCCAGCGATTTTTACCAAGCTAACTGGGATGGAGGAGTGTATGAGGATAAAGTTTATGCTATATGGATATGGACTGATGTCAGAGGCACATGGTACTGGAAGGATTTGTTGAATAAAGCAGCAGTTGATCCTAACTCTCTGAAGACATGGGACGGATATATTGCCTCTGCAAAAAAACTTAATGAAGTATTAAGGCCAGAAGGGGCACATCTTGTTGGTGCTGACCATTCACCAGATATGTGGTACCCGTATCTCTGGATGCTTGGAGGAGATATACTTAATCTAAAGTCAGGCCATCCTAGCAGGGATGTATACTGGTTTCCTGCGTTTAACAGCAGTGAAGGTGTAAAAGCACTCAATTTTATAAAAGATCAGATAGACATTGCCGACATAAGGCCCCAGGAAAATCATACATGGGGCACGGAATTCGTTGATAGAAAGTTTGCAGTGATGATTGAAGGATCTTGGATGCCTGGCGAATTTGAGATAAAAGACTTGAAATCACTTGAACAAAAAGTAGGTTTTATTCCAATGTTTCCAGTCCCTGATCAAAACACGAATACTACTACTATGATGGGAGGATGGGAGCTAGCAATACCAAAAACATCAAACAATAAGGACCTAGCATGGGAATTTCTTACATTGTTGGTAGAACCAAGAATATTAGTACCGATGCTAGAAGAAAATGGGTATCTTCCCACGCAGTCTACTATAGGCGAAGGGCCTTATGGGGATATTTTGGATAGATCAATACCATACTACAAGGAAATGGTCTCTATGATTCCACTTGGAAGACAAAGGCCTAGTATACCAGAGTATTCACAGATAGCAGATAGTATACATCAGGCTATTGACGATGTATACTCGGGCGCTAAAGAACCTAAACAAGCATTAGACGATGCAGCTGCAAAATCCACAGAAGCATTAGGGTGGTAAATAAACTTATTCTGCTTTGTCTTTATATTCTGTTATTAGATATTATGGTTTCGCCCAACCTGTACCAGTCACAGCCCATACTAGCAATCCAAGTCCCAACATTGCCATAATAATGAACACTATCTGAGCATAAAGAGGAGAGATTATTCCATAAACTGGATATGGACGGGCATCAATTGGACTAATGTTACCCGATGTGTAATCTTGTACTATCATTAAACCTAAAAACGTGGAAACCACACCACCTACTACCATCATTATAGCACCAGTTATCATCAAAGCCTTATTGTTATGCAGAAAGCTAAGAAATCCAATGGCGAGACCAGCTTTGACATTTCTTTTCATAGAGTTAACTGTGTGACAAATTAGTTAAAAGTTAATATTAAAGTATATCGATTGCTTTGATTTCTGCTATTTGGTTGACTGTTTATTCAAATATTGGAACCCTCCATCATGTCGCAGTAATAGCATACGGATAGGCGATTTGTGTGTATATCTATCATATATCAATAATATTCGTTTAGGATGAGAATATAGCGTTTGTTCTACTTTTATTTCGCAAATGCTTCAAAACAAGTATCCAACACAAAAAGGTGGGAATTTAACGATTTTCATTTATGCGCTTACTCAGAGCCAGTAGTTACTTTATGCCCTACACGAAATCGAAATTATTACTTATTGTGCCCAAATCCTCCAAATGGTCCAAATCCACCACCGCCACCACTACCACCAAATCCTTCATGTCCTTTTCGATGTTCAAATGATCCAAACATTGATTGACCCCCTGATCCTATTTGTTTACCTTCTGATGTATGTAGGACTTGACCGTTTCCAGCATCGATAATTACTTTGTGCGCAGTATCATTTGTTGGGTTCACTACGAAATAAGTATATGTCAAATACCCTTGCGTCACACCGATATGACCTCCCAACACTGTTCCATTAGCTATCTGATTTTGTGCCGTTTGAGCACCTGTTATAAATGGCGTCTTTGCATTCTCTGCGAAGAAATTTTTAATTCCGTGTCCAACATTTACCGAACCATTTATTTTGGGCATAGCACCATAATGTGATACATTAGTGGTCTTATTGATTCCCCATTGTTGCTGCTGCGCCCATGTATTCTCTAATGGTGAAGTTACGATGAAGGCAGCTGATAGCAATATTCCAACACCTATTATTGCTGGAACTAACACTTTTTTTCGCACAAGTTTTTTTGAAAATGTTGCAGTTTTCATTGTAGATTACAAGGGGTTGAATTTTAGTTATAACCATTGTTTACCCATGTGACGTAACTTTGTTACCTGAGGTCTGATATAGTTGTCCGATGTTTAAAGATTAGAATATGTTGTTACAGTCATATTCTTGTAGGTATGAGTAGGATAAAATACTAGCATTCAGTTATTGCGGCGGTCCTTGTTTAGAGATATCACATCCAATTGTTGTTGGCTACTGGACTTTGCGATAGCCAATATTAAATTGTGTGGTAAAAGTAAAAATGGTAACAAAGACACAAAGAATACAGGTAATAGTAGCAAAGCAAATATCTGCCATTTGTTCATGGGAGCAAATGTACAATGTAAAGTTTAATTGATAAGATTCACTTCATAGTTGTTCTTCTTATTGTACCTTTTTCAACAAATTCGCAAGGCGTTGTAATGTTTTCTTCCAATATGCTTTTATAGACTCAGCCATTTCCGAATTAACTAATTTGCTGTGTTGTACCGT
>JBPCNB010000205.1:0-5868 GCA_051001675.1 Nitrososphaeraceae archaeon
AGATTTGGCTTGTGGTCCAGGAATAGTGTCGTGTGCGTTTGCTAAAATTGTGAATCATGTGACTGGAATTGATTTAACTCCTGCAATGATAGAGCAAGCAAAAATACTGCAGAAAGAAAAAGGGTTAACTAATATAACTTGGAAAATTGGTGATATTACAAAAAAACTGCCATTTGAGGATAACATTTTTTCTCTAGTAGTTACAAGATATAGTTTTCATCATTTACTTGATCCTATGTCTGTTCTAGAAGAAATGGAACGTGTATGCGATACTGGGAGTCATGGACGAATTGCAATTGTAGATATAACTATAGAGCCAGATAAAGTCGATGCATTTAATCAAGTGGAGAGAATTCGTGATCCATCCCATGTAAGAGCGCTAACCTTTACAGAATTGAAAAGCATGATGCAAGAATCATGTTTAACCAACATTAAAACTGGTCATTATAATGTTACTCATCAATTATACGAGCACCTACAAGCATCATTTCCACAAAATCCAGAAGATCTAGATAAAATGTGCCAGATCTTTGTTGAAGATATAGGGAAAAATAGGTTAGGATTAGAAATACATTTTGAAGAAGGAAATGTCATCCATTTTGCCACCCCAATTACAATAATGGTTGGAGAAAAATATAGATCTTAACAGAGGAAATCTTTCTTTGCTCAAGTTCACATATTACAATCGGATTTCACTAAACACAACTTAATACCAGCATTTTATTTACTTCACGTCGAAATTCATATTGGGCAGTTTCGCATAGCATTTCGGAGTATTCAAAGATAAAATACGTACTATTACAGGATAAAGTTCAACCAACTAAAAACTAGTCTAGATCTCAAATTAATTGCAATTATTTTGGGCAGAAGTAGTTGTGCTGACTTTTATAATAAGATGGATCGTTACGAATTGTTATTATCACCTGAGCAGCCAGACCACCTCACCAATCTTTATTTATTGTCATTTCAATCGTTAAACCTGCTATTACTAATTACTCCTAGTACAGTAACATATTTTGAAACTGTTTCTTTTACTAATTCGGTAATAGGACTTCTATCCATCCCTTTAGGAGCGGAAAATTCGCCGATAACCAGATTCTTATCCTCCATATTATCGTGTCCAGGGCGGACAGTATGAAATGTAACCTGGTCACCGAAGTGTTTGTTTTTTATTTCAGCCTCGATACTATCGAAATCTTCGTTATCTATGTTTTCGTCTGAGGGATATTTACATATAACCTGAAAAGGTCCAGGACTCACTGACAACTACTCCTCGTTAGATGATATATCTTTTACGTATTTGAAAACATCATCAGTTGAGGGTAGCGTGGAGGGCGGATAATCTTAATAGTATTTGTTATATCTATTTGAGTAACAGTTGGATAAAATAGTAGTTATTCCAAAGCACTTTAGAAATTTAAGAAACCAAAAAAGTGCTAATGTTAAATATTTTGCTCCCAGATTCATAAAAATACGAACTGGCCAAACAAATACATGGGTTAATAGGGATAATGAACCACATGAGTTGGTTTCTGGGAATGCAGAACATGGTAGGCCTGACGGTATTCTCAACACTGGAATAATTGAACCAGGTAAATCTTTTAGAAAAAGATTTGATAATAGTATACCGTCAATACCTTACTTTTGCATCAGACATCCTGAGGAAAGAGGAACTATTATTATTTATGACAAATTTGAAGACGAAACCATGAAAGAAAGGATAGATCACCTGAAACAAGTTTTTACTTTCGATAATGTCAAACAGCAACAAGAAGAGGACATAGTCTCCACATTATCTAGATATGAAGACCCAGTGGTTAGGGAAGGATATTATCATCATGAACTGGAAACCATTCATAATAGAATTCTAACCATTGTTTTTTGGGACATTAGTAGTTTTTCAAAGCTGTGTAATGTATTAAAAAATGAACCGCACTTGATAGTTGAGTTCTTACAGGAGTATTTTACTAAGGCAAATAAAATTATTCATAAGTATAATGGAATTTTAGACAAATTCATTGGCGATGGAATAATGGCGTATTTTGGTTATAAAGATTCTGATGATGGTGGTAAAGGAGGAGCAGTTAGTTCAATAAATGCTGCCTTTGAGTTACAAAAATCTTTTGAAGAGATTAAATCAGAATGGATTGAAATATGGAAAAAGCAATTTCATCATAAGGTCAACACGATAGACCTAAAATGTGGAATTAACACGGGTGAAACATTGGTTGGAAAGTTATCAACCATTGAAAGAGATCAATTTACAGCATTTGGCCCAACTGTTAACCTTGCGAGTAGACTAGAAGAAAGGGCAAAAGGTAATCAAATTATCATATCTGAAAATACTAAGGTTAATCTCTACGAAATTAAATTTAAACTAAAAACTATTATGGTTTATCCGGATGAAAAAATAAAGGCATTTGAAGATATTGATAGATATTATGAGGTATTATGTTGATTTTATCAAGTTTGTTCTTTGAAAACATTGATATATTCTTGTCTGACTTTATGATTGTAAATAAAGAATTCCCTGAAGTCAGATGGTTCCATCAGTATATTGTATAATCTTTTCTAATATTTTTGCTTAGTATCTGAGAGGGTCCTCGTTTTTTAGGAAGTATGGTTTTGAATATTTAGAACTTTTTCATCGTAACTATTACTGCTGATAAGTCTCGACATTTCAATAGCACCACGTAACGTTTTCATGCTATCTTCGCGCATCATAACAGAAGGTTTAGGTTTACCATTGTCCTCCCACATCTTCTCCTACCATAGTAGAATAATTGTTCTCGGTAAGAACTGAATTCTACTCATTTTGTAATATCACCAATTTCGCATTGTTACTAATTTCAGACAATCGAAATACTTTTGTTTTGGTATTATCAGGTCTTCAATAAGTACCTATCCTAAATATTACACTATTTTTACCCTCCCTATATTCTATCCTGTCTCTTTTTGTTTTTGTTTTCAACGTATTCTTTCAATGAATGCAGATTATAGTCATACATCTTTTCAAGAAAGTTTACTATTTCAGGTGATGTCCTTCTGTTTAATGAATAAAACCTGTTTTTTCCTTGCTTTCTTTCCATTATCAGATTCGCATCTTTCAATATGCGGAGATGAGACGAAACACCTGCTAAACTCAAATTAAAGTGCTTGGCTATTTGAGTAGGGACCACATCTTTATCCTTAAGCAATAACAGAATTTTCCTCCTATTGTCATCTGAGAGTGCTTTCCAAGCAGATCCCATATATCACTATAGTTCAACAAATATTTAAATGTTTAAATATCGATTTTGCTGTCAATGATCAATGGGAACAAAAGAAAATGAAGTCAAACAAGAAAAAATAGAAATAAAGAAAACAATGGTTATTGACTCTTCCCCCTAGCGTTGTTTTCAGAGCAATAACGGAAGCAAACGAACTTACAAAATGGTTTCCTGATCATGTTATTTTTGAGCCGAAGGTTGGTGGAAAAGTAAGGTTTAGTTTCTACAAAGAAAAAAATAAGATGGATAAAGATTACATAGTAGAAGGTTCGAACATCGAGTTTATTCCGAACAAGAAAATATCCTATACTTGGCAGTATAAGGATATACCTGAATTTCCTGAAACCATCGTGTCGTGGAAACTGGAAGAGATTGAACAGAATAAATAAGCCACATTAAACGTCTTATCTCCTTCTCATTAACGCATCTATAGTCAGCAAACTGCCATTATCTTTGACTCAGGCTCTAGTCTAATGTGATTATTAATTCAAATTGGTAATCGATTTAGATGGAAATTAGCCAGAATGCCCTAATTCATTGCTCCTCTGGTTTCGGCCCTGGTAATTACATAACTTTATGCATGAATTGAATCTCTACTAGAATTAATTAAAATAAAAGAATCAAGGAGAGGTAATAAATAAAATGTAGATGCATGGACTACTTAGGCGCCCTATCTTATTATCTCCTACCTCACAATTACATTATAAGTTGCATCTGATAGAAATGTATTCTTGGCGCCTGTAGTAAAATCTACACTAATTCCTTTAAAGCCAATTTTGTGTTCGCCTGGAGGTAGAGGTTTCAATATAATCCAAATGCCATCGGATACGGCTTGTGTCTGGCCAGGTGATATTCCAAAAACATTATTTTCTGGGAATGTGACATTGAATGGTGGAGATTGTATACGAAATTTATCTAGATTTTCTATTGCAGTTCCATTTATTGTAACCTGTGCATAGGTAGTCTGGTCTTGAAAGGTTTTTGCGCATTCAAGCAAGTCTGATTCTGTTTTCTCATCGGGATATTCCGCATAGGAACATTCAGAATTTATGGGAGAAAACATAATCGCCTTTCCTGATGGTATAGTGCATGTGCGTTCGGCTGCACCTCCAAATGTTCCGGCTAAAAACCATATTGGGCCTTGTTGGTTCGTTCCACAGTTTTTTCCAGTCGAATCACCAGCCGGGTTTGTATCCTTAGGTATTGAAAGAAGCCACTGCCACCATATTGCAGACCATTCAGCGTATGATTTCTCATATGGTTTCGAATCTACTGGGAAAACTAGTGTATTAGGGGAAACATTATTCTGTGCGTGAGCAAGTTGACTTGGGATTACACTGATAATAAAGAATCCGCCAATAATGCAAGCGCAAGCTATAATGGCTGTTTTCAGTATTAATTTTACAATAGCGAATTCCATTATTCTTCTATAGTATTTACTCGTACATATAAAAAGTTCCATCTCCAATTGGTTTTAATATAGAGAGCAAGATGAAATAGGACTACTTGAATATGATAAATCTTGCTTTTGTGATGTGATCTCGTAAAGAAATGGCTCCTAGAATCTTAAGAAGCATTAGTTCAGATCAACAACATGAAAACAAGAAAACTTTTGCTATTATAATTTTGTTAATATCAGTTTTAATAATAGATACATCTCTTTTTAGAATTTCTGACCTCATACGCGTCTATGTGACACCAGGCTGGACTACTACACTCTTTGTTTTTATGTCTGTTGCATATCTGGTAGGGCAGCATATTCTGATAGGATTTGGCAGGACAAAAAGTCGACAAATAAGAGAACTTGGTTACTTACATTTGAATATATTAGACAAATCTGTAGCAATCACACAATATTTACTAGCGGGAATACTTGCATTTGTTCTCTTGCAGGTCTTGATGTTTTCAAACTTTTATACCAGTGTTATTAGTGCGGCCGGAGTAATTAGTTATCTTATGGCTATTTTCATGATGATGTTTCTTACACTGCGATTCTTTTCTTGGTTCAGATTTCATAAAAATCTAGTAGTTTTATTTTACTTCCTGTCGACTATTACACTTACTATTAATGCAGCATTTAGTTTTGCTTTGATATTGACTGTCTCTCCCGGAATTCCTTCGCTCGTGGGAGAATCACAAATAGCAGGAATGACCAGACCTATCGCTGCTAGCCATTTCGCTAATGCTCTCAACAATGGATACACTGTAACTTCTATTCTATCCTTTATTCTATTATGGGTGGCTACTTCTCTTCTGCTGCGCGAATACTCAAAGAGAATCGGAAGGATAACATATTGGACTCTTGTCAGTATTCCATTAGTATATTTTCTTAGTCAATTTCCAGCATTGTTTTTCAACCTCTTTGATTCATTGATAATTTCTAACCCTACTTTTTTTGGCATTGTTCTTACGTTAATTTTTAGTCTAAGCAAGATTGCTGGAGGAATTCTATTTGGCATCGCTTTTTGGAATATCGCAAAAAATCTCCCAGATAATACTGCAGTAAAGAGTTACATGATTATCGCTGCTTATGGACTCGTTTTGTTCTATATTTCAAATCAAGCAGGTTCTTCTCTATTCCAATTAGGAGGAGTGTATC
>JBPCNB010000206.1:0-1520 GCA_051001675.1 Nitrososphaeraceae archaeon
GTGCAGGACTTATCATAATCTATTGTAGAGTCTAAAGATTTTGCCTTCTGTAAACATTTACCACAAATTGGTGCTTCGAGATTATGACTTGAAAGAAAGCCGGAGCCGCATTGAGCGCATCTTAAACTAAACATTTTTCCTTTGGGTTTCCAGCGTTTGAACAAATTAATCATAGATATTGATATTGATATTGGCCATAACGATTAATTAAGATTTAGATCGTCGAGCCCTCACTACGGCGACGAGGAATAATAACTTGGGTACAAAGAGTAAACAGCTATAAACAGGAAGAAGAGCCGTAGAAGACCTAAAGATTTTCTGGTAGAGTACGCTCATAACAACACTAAACATGTAGGGAAGCCCAGTACCGAGCTTCGGGTTTAAAATAATTAATCAGCTACCAATTTTTCCTTCGATGCCGATCGTAACCATCCTCGTCTCATGTTAATCATGTCATGGAAATCTTACTAAAAAGAACATACTCTTCTTGAAGTACAGGCAATTATCTCTTTTCTATAGCCGAGAACAAGGTACGCCGTACTCCTTTACATAATGACCAGAGTTCAAGACTGGCACTTGTGACCGCATGTCCTATATCCTTGGCCACAAATCCTACAAGTACAGTGATAGAGTGGTTAACAGCAAAAAAGATTGTACATCAATAATCAAATAGAGCAAACAAAAATAATTTTGAAATTAGTGGAAGGTGATATCCTTTAATAGATTATTCATATCATGAGTATTAAGAAATCTCCGGCGGTGTCCGGGGCGAAGCTGCTTGCTTCGCATTTAGGATACACTTATCATCACCTCATCCTGAAGGAGACACAGTCGTCGCATTTCTAGTCTGGTTCTCACCTGTTGCAGCAGCCGTAGTGTTGCCACCTGCCGAAGGCTGTACTATGATTCCGAACCTTGAGCTCTCTACAAACTCCCCCATCGCAGTCCCACCAACGGCCTCAACTGTAACTTCGATATCTTTGGGACCCTCATTTTCGAATGTCAGTTGTTGTATACCAGTTCCATCATCTGCTCTCTGGTTCTTAAGATCTTTTAGCACCGTACCATCTGACTCCGTAACCTTGAAACCATATCTTACGCTATTGATTATTTTCTCCGCAGCATCAGTAAAAATTATGCCAAATTCGACGGGCTGCCCAACTCGAATTAACGGTGGATCCCATAGTAATTGTATTATATAGGTCCCACGAGCAGTCTGGAGCTTCAAAGGCGGCTTGGGTATCTCTAACTGACTCTGTGGTGCTGGGGGCTGTCCTTGACCTGTTGCCTGTAAATCGTAAACATATTGTATTGGAGGGTTGCCAGTAGTTACGTCCGCATAAGTCTCAGCCTTGACAGGGTAAGGGAGGTCTCTATTAACCCAAATCTGATTATCAACACCTTTATGATAAGCTATTAGTGTCGTATCATATGTTCCGGCGGGAACAGTCACTTTAGCCGCTCCGCCTGGATTAACAGGGGGACCACCTATTGAGCCAATCTTGCCCCAATTAGCAGCC
>JBPCNB010000207.1:0-4188 GCA_051001675.1 Nitrososphaeraceae archaeon
GCTTAGGATTCTTGATAAAATTTCTCCTCCATTAACCAAAATCAAAGGCCCATGTTATACAGATATTGATTTGATAATTAAAAGCCTAATTCGGAACACCATAGGCGATAGTCTTTTAGTTAAATTCGGAAATAGCTATACTTCCCCCATATTGCGTGCAGATATTGCAACTGTAGGTGGAGATCGAGATAGATCGCTTGGGAGAATACTAGGCAATGATTCAATTGCTAGAGGTTATCCCGAAACCCTACAGCTTGCTCACCATATTTCTACTTTCACGACCACAGAGATATCTTGTCTAAAAAGCCATGTTATGAACAACTACGATGTAACAGAGCTGGCCTCAGAGGATATCCGCAAAAAGCTATTGGGTTCGATTCCGATATGAAAATTCTCTATAAGAACAGTACGGATGAACTCATCTTACTTGCAATGAAATCGGACACCGCAAGTAAAGGTGACTATTTGCTTATTCATGATGAAAAATCAGACAAGAAAATGATAGTTCAAATTTACGATGAAGAATACCTATCTTCTCAATCACTAATTGAGGATATTGTAAAGGACGAAGTTGTAGTTGCATCAAGTATAGAAAATTTACACGATCCCCTGGAGATAGGTAACTTGTCACGAATGATTAGAGATGCGAGATTATTTAAAGCTAAGATAAGAGCCAGTATTGATTCCAAGTCGAAATTCTCAAATGAGGTAACGTGGCTCCCATCCAGAGTCTACTCTAAAATTAGCAGAATGAAGCTTTCTGAAATAAATGCGTTGGTCAATAGAACCGGAATCTATTCTATTCACATTGGTAATAGTGGATGGGATAACGAACAATTCGAAATATATGGAGAAGATCTTGATGGTAAACTAAACATAGTCACAGGAAAAAAAGAATCGGGAAAATCCCATCTATCGAAATTACTTATCAAAACTCTCGTTGAATATGGAGCATTTGTAATCGTATTCGACTTGAATAATGAATATGGCGGATTAGCATGGAATAGAGACGGAATGCCATCTGCGCTTCATGATCAGGTAACGATATTGGAACCTGGAGGAGGCTTGGGTTTTTCTCTGGAATATTGTGGTAAGGCTGCTATTTCCAGTATGCTCAAAAATGCCTTAGATATGCCTGCCGCTTCGCTCCGAGAATTCTTTCGAATATGGGATTGGCTCGAAAATAAGAATACATTGGATATCGAAGCGTTGGGTAATGCAATTAATACGTGGAATACCAATGAATTAGTAAGGGATGCTCTTATTTCAAGATATCATGCAATTTACTCATCGGGACTATTCGTTAGTACTAAGAGTTCTAATCACGACGGATTGAGGTTCGAATATCTCACTTCCAAAGAAAAAGGCTTGGCTTTGGTACTGAATATGGGTAAAGCAATGCCAGTTGTCAGAAGAATGATAGTAGAATTGGTGTTGACAAAAGTAGTCGAGCTTCTGGGAAGAGGCGCGATTCCACCTATTTTCCTATTTGCTGAAGAGGCCCATCTCTATATCAGAGATACATACTGGGAAGACATTATAACTAGAATGAGACATTTTGGAATCTATGCCACATTTATTACAAACCAACCAGACGCAATCAGTGACGGTATTTATCGTCAGGTAGATAATATTTTTTTGTTCAATTTTACCAATGGAACAGATTTGGATAAAATATCAAAAGTTTCATTAGCAGATAACGACACTGTAAGATCTATAGTTAGAACATTACCCCAACGCCATTGCTTGGTTATTGGCAAGGTCGTACGTGATTTACCCATGGTTGTAAAGGTAACATCAGCAGACGTACTAGCTTTAGGCCAGACTAAAACTTTCTTCACAAGACAGGATAATGTACCAGGCACGCCTTTTGATAGATGATTTTGGAATCTTACTTAATGACCCTCCCACCACCACGTTCTTTGGTACCAATATCGATTGCTTCTACAACGGGTGAGATGAATATTTTGCCATCTCCAGGTGATCCAGTACTTGCTACATCTAATATAGTATTGATAATATTATCGACCTCAGAGTCATCAACAACCGTGATAAGAGTAGATCGTACTGAAAATTCAGATACGAATCTTGAAGTTCCTCTTCCAGATTCAACCATCGGTTTTTCTCCTTTACCTCGTCCCTTAGCATCAAGAACTGTGCATCCGCCCACGCCAGCGGCTTTTAATGCTTCATTTACAGCAAGAACCTTTTCACTAGCAATTATGGCTTCTATACGTTTCATAGTTTGCTATAAAAAGCTATCACGATATAAGGTTTTCAAGCAATATCTGAAGCTGGATAAAAATAACCATGAAAATAAATTTAATGAAATTATCATAAATAAGTGAAATTAGATAGGAATAATGAATTGGGAATTGAGCTTTTCTTGACCGTAGATAGTGGACAAGGAAGCAACATTAGTTGTTAACTCTAGCAATCTATCGTTTGAACAGAGGTGGAAAAGTTTTCTCGATATCGTAGAGTTGGGGCAAAGTGAAAGAGGCAATTGAAGAAGAAGCACGTAGACGAATTTGTAGACTATCGTGAGAGTCAATGTGCCATAAATAGTATAAAGTAATCGCTGAACTTCATTAATACAATTCTTTAGTTCTAAATCTTTCGGGATAAACAGTTATTAACCAGCCAATTTTGAATTTCGACTTCTACCTGATAAGATTTTCCCAAATTATAACACCAATAATCTTTTGTTTCCATGCATTCAAAAGATAGGCTACATTTGGGACACTTTTTGCGCATAATTTGTCGGAGTTCTGAGAGAAATTAATTTTTTATTCGTAATTAAAAGCTCCTGATGTTTGAGACGATTGGAGGCATCACAGTTGATTTGTCTGGTAGTGGATATTGTCATTATATTGTAATCCTGGTACAAGTCAGATATAAAGGAAGAACTTGAATTTGATAATAAAACAGTGCATCCTATTTTACTCAACCTACTAAATTCCTTGGCGAGAGTAATCTGTTCCAGATGGCCGAATTCTTCCTTCGTATAATCATGGAAATAGGCTGTCTTGCTCAACGGAAAATATGGCGGGTCTAGGTAGATAACATCACCATGCTGACATCTTTGAATCACATTTCTATAGTTATCGCAAATAATTTCTGCCTCGCTTCTCTGTAATATTTCAGAGAAGGCATTTAACCTTCGGTTGTTACAAATTGTAGGCCTGAAATAGGTTCCGTGTGGTACATTGAAGGACCCTGACTTGTTTACCCTGTACAGACCATTATAGCACGTTCTATTCAAGAAAATCAAGCGAGCAGCGTTTTGTATGGCATTCGCTGGTGCGTATGTGTCCCGCATATAATAATAATATTTATTGGGATTTTCGTAATAATTTGATTGATGTACCTCTAGTATGGCAATTAAATTGCTAACATCATCTCTTACACACTTATAGACATTTATAAGGTCTGGATTCGAGTCCGACAATACTGCTTTGAATCTTGGCTTTGTCTGGGCTAGATATAGGAATAAAGATCCGCCACCAAGAAAAGGCTCGAAATACCTTTCGATGACATCTGGACAAAACTTGCTCAAGAAATGAGCAATTCTTCTTTTTCCCCCTGCCCACTTGAGTATGGAGCTTAACTTGTTATCCTCCAAAATCTAAACACTATGAGATTGGATGAGATTACTTAAAAACTCTCATTTCCCAAGGAATAGAACAAATTTTAGACTAATTCTACTGTAAGTACGTTTGTCAGAATAGAAATTCAACTTGTTCTTTATATTCCTGTTGTTTGAACAAAAGATATAATCGGATTTTTGGAGCGCCCTATCGAACATTGAATATAACTTTGCTATTCACAGGCTAGAGACCCGTTATAACAAGTCTTATTAATGTGATGAACCGCGTTGCTCTTTCAATCCTCATAAGCGTGGGTTCCATATTTGCTCTTAATTTGTAATAGTACTCGTAGTGAGAGTCATGATGCCCTATTTCATGATGCTTTATAAGAACAATTATTTACTCAACTTGTCTTTCAAAACATCATACGTCCTGAACGAGAAGAACTACTCTTTTTTTATGGCTGATTGAAACATAAATATTCTCTAGTTACCAATATTTCGAAAAATCTTATAAACTTTGAAACTTTATCCATTGGAGAAAATAGGCGGCAGAAAAATTTTAAAATCCTGTTTTCGAAAATAGTCTACCCTAAAAT
>JBPCNB010000208.1:0-1404 GCA_051001675.1 Nitrososphaeraceae archaeon
TATCGTCTTCGTAATGGATATTCCTGCTTTAGTTTCTTATACAGATCATCCCCACATATCCAAGGAAAGTCAGGAATCCCTACAATTTTGATCTTACCATCAATAATTGTAGTAGGCACAGCCTTTACGCCATAATCTTTCATCTATACCTTAATCTCTTCTGTCATATTGTTGACATCATAAACTGTCTGACCGCAACCTTCACATTTGCCAATCTCAATATCATCTTTGACATGTTTGCATAGGTGACAGTTTGCAGAGAATATTTCGATAGTATGATGTTGCTTCATAGGTAATCTTGAAGCATGACAACAATAATAGGGCTGTGTTCACTCCACAAATTTGTGCCACCGAAACAGGCTAATTGTTTTTATTGATGATTGTAACTGCTTTAAAAGAAGCAAAAAGTGAATCAGCACATTAAGATAAAAAAAATTCTGATCACTCTTTTCTTCTTCCTCCTTGCTGGACTTTGTGAGATTGGAGGGGGTTATCTAGTTTGGTTATGGTTGAGGGAAGATATGAGTTGGATCTTGGGTGCTATTGGTGGTTTTATCTTATTTTTATATGGAATAGTCCCAACTTTTCAGCCTTCTTATTTTCATAGAATCTATGCTGCATATGGTGGAATATTTATTGTCATGGCACTGCTCTGGGGTTTAACTTTTGAAGGTATTGTTCCTGATATGTTTGATATTATAGGTGCTGCAATGGCTTGTGTTGGAGTGGCAGTCATCTATTATGCACCTGGAAGAGGAGAAGAAAAATTATGGTCGAATCATTAGCGCCAGTAGCAGATATCAACATACTCATTTTCACTCTAGGACTATTCTTTTTAGCAGCACTTATGGAAATAGGTGGAGGGTATTTGGTATGGCAATGGATTAGGGAGAAGAAAGGAATTCTTATAGGATTGATTGGGGGTGTAATATTATTCTTCTACGGTATATTTCCTACACTTCAACCATCTCATTTTGGAAGAACATATGCTGCATATGGAGGAATATTCATTATTTCATCAATTGCGTGGGGAATGATTGTAGATAAAAAGAAACCTGATAAATTTGAAATCCTAGGATCATTGGTTGCAGTATGTGGTGCAATTGTAATATTTTATACTCCCCGCTAGGTAGTATATGCATGTTAAATAGGCCTGTCCATCCATAATGTAACTAGGGCCTGAATTAGCGTACTCCTAATTTTCCTATATAGCAACGCAGTCCCAAAGCACTAAATCCAGATATTGCAAGAAGGCCAATATACAAACTCTCTCTATAGTATATGGTCTCAGGATCTCCTACAGCCGGTAGGTTTGCTGGATACTTTAATGCAGGAATTAAAAATAATACAAACCACATTATACCGGCCAGAACTAGGGCTTTCCTTATGTTACTATCTGATTGT
>JBPCNB010000209.1:0-8610 GCA_051001675.1 Nitrososphaeraceae archaeon
GTTTGTATCTGTTCTTCCACTTATAGTATGTCTTTCTGGACACACCATATCTTTTACAAATAATAGATACGGTGTCTCCAAACCATTCCTTTTCATGTATTAGATTAAACTTTTTTCTGATTTCTATATGGATACACTTCCCGACAGAAGTGTAACCCATGTCTGTAAGCTATATTGTCACCTATGTATGGAAGTACAACACTTAATCAACAAATCCTAACGCTACATGAAAGTAAACAACGACTGAATAAAAGCTAGTTTATACAAGATGTACCGTTTTGGGGAATGTATTGGGATTACTTACCTGATTTCTTTTAATATTTTAGCTTGGTAGTAATACCTTGACAACATATATTATCTCAGTAATATGCCCGGTGTGTGGTAGGGTTCAAGATGCAAGCACATACCCCGAATCCGACGACACAGTTTGTATTAGCTGCCAAATGGCATTTCATAAAACTATCTAAGGAAGTGAACTTGCTGTTGATTTAGAACATTTGCTGCCTACTTGTTTCCAGTGTTCATATATTCATGGGTCCCAAAATAATGTAATAGAGCATAGACCTATGTCATAGGTTCCAAGGGGAGACAAAAGCATACCAGGATTGTCTGAAAAATCCTTTATGATTCCTCTAATTGTTGCTTGCAAAAGAGCTTGAGATTGAATTGAAGCTATCTTGAAATACCTAATAAGAGAAGCCCCTGTCTGCGTGCTTATATAATACTTACTTCAAAACCAATGGTTATGAGACAATCAGTTTTAATCGCGGGCGTAATCGCTGCGATATTAGCAGCGGGAGGCAATATTTTTTCTGCCCATCCTATAATAGCACAACAAATGTTAGCATCAGTTCAGCCTACGAATAATACCATTCCTATTTTTTCTTCCAACAGAAATATAGACAATACGACACTTACTGGACACACAATTGCACATCGCGGAATAGTTTCTTCTGAGGAGCCTACCCATGTGATTTTACCACCAGGTATAGAACCTCATGGTGCATCTATTTTGCCACATAGGGAGGACGGCGCATCATATACAGGTGTCTTAACATTCACTGCAACAAAGCCTGTAGAGATAGGATTTAGTCACAGACTTCATGTAGATAATTCTACCCTTTCACAACTTGATGCGGAGACATTGGATGATTTACTCATAGGTCATCAGACTAACAGAGGAGAAAAGGGCTTACCTGGTGTCATTGCTGTTCCGTCTGTTATTATCCCCGATTATGGAACAGTACCACCATATTTCTCTGCGTCTCTTCCTTTTGCAGCCAGTTCGATATGGCTTAGAACACCACATGGAGACCCATTTATAGCAGTCTATGAAGTAGTTGCCGAAGTAGTTCAACCTCAAGCATTTGTTGCTGATGTGGTAAGTGCCACAACTGGTACGAATATGACTATGACTACTAATGCCACCAATCAAACAGTGGGACAATCATAGAGACTAGAAGATATTATTTTTAGTCCTTTGTCCTGACTCATCCTTTACTTCTTTTTCTCTGTCTTCTTTCCTTTTGATATCTTGCAGTAATGCTTTATCTTGTTGAGGTGGTCCCTTTGACCTTGAACAAAGTATTATAGAATATGACGTAGAGATGGAAATATGAGTAGGAAAGGACAAGAACGGATATCACCAACAACGGTCATAGTTGTAGTGCTGTGTTCAGCATTTTATGTTGATCTTCTTATCATTAGTACTGCAGTGTTCGCTCAGGATACCAATACAAGTGATTTAAACAATCAGAGTACAACTAGTGCTTCTGACGAACAGTCAGAAATTACTATAGTAGATAAAACAATCGTACCTGCTAACAAGACTACTGTAAAAGCGAATGTAACAGTTATTTCTGCAACCAACAACACCATTAAGAATAGCGAGTAGAAGAGACGCGGCAGAGTTGTTACTTACGGGATAACGTCTATAGCCTTCAAATATGATAAGCTGTAAATCTTTTCGATTTTCTATCCAGGTCCCTCCGTGTCAATAGCGCAATCCAAATAGTTAGTTTTTGCTCAACGCTATTATTCAAATCAGAGGAGGAGTACCTTACGCCTAAAGTCAACTGGGAGTATTTCCAGTTTTATTACTGCTCTGTCTGACCCCTGATCGATGAATCCGCGTATCTAAATTGATGTAGTGTTCTCGGTTATTAACTTGGGATTAACGCAGCCATAGTTGGATTTTGGGCTTACTGTACAATGATGGAATGCTTCAACGGATCATCGGTTAGTAGATAATGATCTTGATGCTACCTTTATGACAATTATGTCAAGAAGATTTCTTTTAGTGCCTATTATTTATCTGAATGCAGCCGCCATTCTTTTGCAAGTATTCAGATAAGCCTGCACTGTTTATTGCTACTCATCTGCATTATTTAATAGCGGTTCGAAAAGACAGATCTTGCTTTTCTGTTAGTGTCTCTAACTTTATTCTGAGTTTATTTTCTTCATTTATTGTTAAGGCATCAAATATACCGGAATACCCTATCATTCTGTCGTTGCCCTCCAACAAATCATTATCTGTAGGTCTAACATAAGACTCCATAGCTAAGCCTCCTGACTTATGACCCATCAACATTTCAGAATATAGCATTGACATACCATTGTTTACAGACACGGTTTGGAAGAACTTTCTAAAACCATGGGATTCCATAACATCATGCTTTTTCGTTCGAGATGCACTTTTCTCAACTTTTTAATCGAGTTAATACGGGTATTGATAGAGTTACCTGATAATCCTGCGTTTTTGAGGCAAATAATGTAGTCGATAATCTGTGACTGTAAAAGCCGAGGGTCGCCTTCTAACAATTTCTCAATTTCAGCATTTCTGTACCGTGCATACAGTTTAAGATTATTTCTATATACTATTTTTGAAACAGGAGATGGGAGCGACTCTATGAAGTTTCTGTATGCTGATTCTTGCTGGATTTGGCTCATCGTCATTACTGTTAATATCTGTTTTCTTAGATGTATATTAAGGATTAAAGATTCCTTAGTCTTCCAATATTCAATATACTAGACCGGTTATTCTATACTTCTTGGTGAATAGTTAATTTGCTTCTATACACCGATATCGGCACGTTAATTTAATCGAAGAGGTTACTTTGGACATAGCAAAGACAGAGTTCTGGACCCATTCGGAACAAGCACAATGTAACCCATAGGAAGCTGTAACAGGTGGAGGATATGATATTCCTGGAAGCATATTAGTGCCTCCTCCTGCCATGACAAGTCCTCAAAGAATTTGTAGTGGATAACACTTGTTAGTAAGGGATCAAACTGGCAGATAGTTTCAGGTCAGTCTAACAAGCTTGTGGAATTTAAGTTACCGCCTATCACCAAGCCCTCATTTGGATCTGGGCCGGCACTTGACGCCGACTTATATATTTCTCTGCAAAATATAGGTTCGTATCTTGATACAAATACGTTACAAGCAAAGGGTGCTACTCTTGAAGACTATGTCGCAGCGGAAAAGAATGAGATAAATAGTCTATCCATCCCGACGGGCAAGCTGGACTTTCGTCTAGAAAACCTCAAAGATTAACAAACAACAATCGGCGGAAATTCTGCTTGGAAAATAGAATACATGAGTTACATGCCTGTAGGTTAAAGCTCGACCCAGAAAAGAAAGCACATTGAAGGACAATTTGGGTGTAGAATACAATACAGCATTATTGATCCAAACTACTCAGACGAAGGGGAGAAGAAGTTTGAAACAGGGAAGTTAACATTTAAACAACATAAAGTATTCTTTCTTTGATTAAGCACTATGATTTCAGGTCCTTATAGAAGAAAGACTAACAAAGAAAGAGCAGACCGAAGCTTAACTATAACCTTCATCATATTATACTAACTCAGTTTCTCGCATAGTACCAGAAAGATAAAAACATCAGTTTCATTATATTCTGGCTTAGCTAGCACTGTATCTATCGAAGACATCAACAAGGGCCATTATGGCTGTTTTTGTGTCAGCAATTTTAGTCCTAACATGTTCATATTGACTCTGTACTCGGTCATTGTGAACACTTGGTTCTAGTTCCTCTATTCTCCGTTGGATCTCAATAATTCGGTCTAATAGGTCTTGAAGGGAGTTAGTTGACATATCTACAGAAATAGGGTACATAATTATTAAGTGCTATCTCAAAAGTCAATAAGCGTGGTATTCCTTTTCGTGTTTCCTCAGTCCCTCTTCCACCATCTATAATTATCCCACATTTATCGCATTTCACCTGTTTCGGGAGAATCGTATCCTTAGTTGGTGGAGATCATATTTATCAGATAAGAACTGGGACCAATACTACCTGAGACTCTATAGATTATCAGGACCTTTAGATTGCATCATATACTTCCTTCTTCTTGATTTCAACACATTCGTTTGTTGGAATCTCTTGATTGCATGTTTGTTTCCAAAATGTCAATACGAGGGGACTTCTGCTACAAGCGTCTAAATGATTCATAATTTAGCTTCGTGATGATTGGGAACATTTAGCTGCTTGTACCACATTTCTTATTAATTCTCAACCCAGTTTCAAATGAAGGAGTCATTGAAATGTTAAAAAAAGAAGGATTTCTGTCGTTGTATCCAGAGATAGCACCATTAGCGATGTCAAATTTTGTGTGTAATACATGTGGCAAGGTCTTTCAGAATCAAAACGATTTATTACAACACAAACGTTTTGAAGGTTAGACAAAGTTTTGAAACGAGATTAGGCGGCCAACCCAAATAGTTACATTATTATTGTTACCAGAGCAGCAATAAAGTACTTTTCTAGACCATCTAGTCTTTCTATGCCTTTGTTATCTCGAATGTCTGCAAAAGTGGGATCTTTATATTGTATTTTTTGATTTGGCTGGTATAAAACCGATAGATTTTGACTGGTCCTTCTGAGGCTTAATTGATGACGTGGCGATTCCTTCTGTTTTCTTGAGCGATTCTGATCCATAATTTGTGTATATTCAGTATGCCAAAGATGGAAGAAAAGGCGTCAGTGGTTCTTGATAAGGACCAATAGTCATAAGATTTGCAGGCCAACCAATTTGAAAGCCATTTTCGAACAACCATTTAATTACTTCATGGTTCCGAGCAGGTGCAAAGAAACCAGGGCCAAGAATTGCAGACGCATTAGCAATCAGTGCCTTCAAATCCTCGTTTGACTTCGCAACCGTATGACCCAATATACCTATACCTGCTGCATAGCCCGTAATGACACCATCTCGTTCTATCATTGTGGCGACACCTTGGTCTTTTGCTTGACGCAATTCCATTTCCCTTGAGAATCCGTGCACTGACTTGCAAAGCTCATTGCACTCAGAAACATCGTTATCATCGCGAACTAGGCGCACATTATTGTTGTTCACATTATTGCCACCTTTTAGTAGCTGCCCTTGCATCAAAAATAAAGACTCACGAAGGATGAATCCAGACTTTGTATACAATACGAAGGAACGAATGTGACTTGGCGATTGCACTAATCTGATCTGGTCATGGTTTTGTTTACGAGCCTGGGTAAGAACAGCATCCATCAACGTCCTACCCACACCGCCCTCTGCAGAAGGATGAACTGTTAGTGGGCCTATCACTGCCACAGGCGAAGGCGGAAATCTATGAAGGAATATGCTTCCCAATGTCCTGCCCTCTCGCTCTGCTAAAACGCCACATGAATTTGGATTATCAAGAAGCCTTCTGATAAGCTCTATGCCAAATTCTTCAGAAGGCTGCTCAGAAGGATAGCCATGAGCGGAAGAAATGGTTTTATGCGCTTCATATCCAATCTTGCCGCAGCTCTCTGCATCATTCTGCTCTATGGGCCGTATCATAAATTCATTCATAAATTACGAAGAGCTTATTTCTATTAAAAGTAGTGTCGGAGCGAGAAAGAACATAAGGTAAAGGATATATGTTTAATGACAATAATAATACTGTGAAGTGACTAACTTAAAATTATCACTATTATAGAAAGTTAGTATATGAGGATCGGAATATTGGGATCAGGAGACGTAGGTCGTAGACTGGGTGACGGATTGATTGAACTTGGATACTCAATCA
Organism: Nitrososphaeraceae archaeon; assembly: GCA_051001675.1. GTDB lineage: Archaea > Thermoproteota > Nitrososphaeria > Nitrososphaerales > Nitrososphaeraceae > TH5893. The sequence goes on from JBPCNB010000209.1 coordinate 6,059, forward strand.
AAATTGGAAGTCGTGACCCAAATAAAAAAGACATTGTACAATGGGTAAGTAATCATGGAGGAGAAGAAGGAAAAGGATTATCAGGAACGTTTACAGAATCAGCATCATTTGCTGAACTCATAGTGCTTGCAACTTTATGGGACGGAACACCTAACGCCATAAAAATGGCTGACCCAAAGAATTTTGATGGAAAGGTTGTCGTTGATGTTACTAATCCATTAGATTTTTCCAAAGGCATGCCGCCGAGGCTGGCTGTCGGTCATACAGATTCTGGAGGTGAAACAATCCAGCGTATGTTATCCGAATCGAAAGTAGTAAAAGCATTTAATATTGTTGGTAATCCTCATATGGTTCATCCAAATTTCCCTGGTGGACCTCCTACTATGTTCATATGTGGAAATGATGAAGAATCTAAAAAGATAGTAACAGATAAGATTCTAACTCCATTTGGTTGGGAAACAATAGATATAGGAGGAATAGAAGGTTCTCGTCTTCTTGAACCACTTGCAATGCTGTGGATGACTCACTACTTTAGAACCAGTACCGGAAATCATGCTTTTAAATTACTGAGGAAATAACTAACAAGAAATAAACTACTAAATCAACAAAGGATGATGATAAGGAGTCTCAGTAAGATTATGATCGGCTTAAACCAGCTAACTGAGGTCATCCGGATATCAGGAGTAAGTAGCAAATTGTTGGGTATGTCAAGCGTGATGTTGCAACACCCTCACTCATAGATGCAACAACTACAAATAGAATGGCGTAGAGCCAAAGTGTTAGAGTTATCTAGCCAAGGCTATAGCCAGATAGAAATAGCGACTAACCTACAGATAGACAAGTTAATTATTAGTAGATATGGCATACTAGACAACAGGCTAATGAGAAACTAAAGACTCACATTCAAGACAAACTTCCAGAAGAATATCAAAACTGTGTGACTGGAATAAATCAGGTGTTAAAAATATGCTGGGAGATTGTAAATAAATCTAAGAATGTCAATAATGATAATGGTCAGACAATTACCATTATTGATAACAAAACAGTATCGCAAGCTTTAGCTCTATCAACTATTGCAACAAATACAAAATGGATCTATCAACTAATGGTGTCATTATTGCTGATGCTATCAAGTTCGTTCGGCCAAACAAGGAGAAACTAACTATGTCTACTAAGGAAGATAATAATGGAAAAGAATCCAAAGAACTTGATTATGATGAAGATCAGGAGCAGCTAGAAGAAAAGCAAGAAGAGGAAACAGGAGAGCTTAAAGAGGAAACAACAAATCAAGTGTTTTGAAGTTCTTGACATCTAGACCCGAAGATCGCCACGAGTAAAGGGTTGACAAGAGTCACAATTTATAAATGACTCTTGATAGGCTGTTGTTGTGTGAGAGCTGTCGCGTTATACACGTCAGGTTTCGTATTAACAGCAATCTTATGTTGGAGTAGTTTATTATCTTTTATCTCTTTGGTCCAAACCTCTGGTATTCCATCTGGAGACATAGAGGCAACCTCGGGTGGCACTTTAGACGTTAAACTAGAACCAATTCCCAGTCCAATTGAAAGCGGTCAAGAAACTAACTACAAAGTTACTTTTCTGCAGAAAGGCACAGGTACCATCCAAGTACACATAGATTATGACTTTATTATCCTAAAAGATAATACTACTGAGGTATTTAGGGCCTCCCAACAGACAGGACAACCTTTGCTGCACACAGCGGAAGGTATAGTAACAATACCTTTTACATTAGAAGACCCTGGTAGCTATACCATCAGAGTTCCTGTGATGGGAATTAACTTTATTCCTATGGCTACAGAGAATGCAGATTTTCATGTCAACGTAGAATAGACCAAAAAAATATTTCTTTGACACTATCTATTTGCCAAGTAACGAGTAGTCATACAAGTCTTTACCAGAATCCATAGCAAAGTGGTTGTTACCCATGACCAGATATGTGTCTGGAGTGAAGATTCGAATCTTTGTGAATCCTTAGTTTCTTTGGAAGATGACTACAACTTTTTCTGCTTTCTTCTCGTAGGTATTGTAAGTTTTAGTCTCTTAATTTTTGTTTATATATATAAAAACACCATATACAGATTTGCCTTGTCATAAACTCTCCGTACCAAAATATGTGACTTTATCAAATATTCTATTATCCAAGCTGGAACGGCAGGAGGTCATACAACCCCTGAATTAGTAGCAGCAATATCTGATGCAGGAGGACTTGGAGCTTTAGCAGCTTCTCATCTTACACCAGAACAACTAAGAGAAGCGTTTCAAAAAAAATCCCTCAAATCACAAAAACTAAAGGCTTTCCTAGCACATTCAGCTTCATGATGATGGCAAATTGTTTAGGGTTTCCATTTTTTCCCAGAATAAAGTGACAGCCAAAGGTCTGCAGAGGTTAGTACAATTACTACAAAGGCTCTTTTAAAAGAGTGTTAAGGACCACTCCAGTCAAATGATATATGCTTGCTAGACCTACCTTTTCTCTCCCATTTGAATCCCATTGCATCAACTTCGTCAGCAACAGCGGTTCCCCATGTTGC
>JBPCNB010000210.1:0-1724 GCA_051001675.1 Nitrososphaeraceae archaeon
GTCGCCAAGAGACGACTTAATTGTTATTAGTTACTTCTCAAAAGCATGCCTTCAGTGTAGCATTTTCTTGGCTTTAAATTCAGGGATCTTTTTGCTTCTTCTATCCGAGCGAGCTCTAAGAATTCTCTCAACTATTATGAACCCAGTTGCATGACAGTCCAACCTAACTTCGAGACGAGATCATAAGATACAAACAATAAAAAATAACAATAAACAACTAAAGCTTCATTCTCTACTCTTTCAATTGTAGCTGAATAAATTTCTTGGTTGATAGTCAATTTAGTATATTTCAAGGTCAGAATTATTGTCACCTTGATCTCAAATGGCTCGAACTGGTTCAGAACCCATAATTTTATCATCAATTAGAAGTCTGGCCATATCTAAAATAATTAATTAGCGCCCATCACTTCACTCTCGACAGTAGGGTACTTTTATCTATTTAAGGTGTAAAATATAATAAACTAAATTATTTTTAGTCCCAATTCTCACGTAACAAAATAGATGTCAAGTAACAGTATCCAGATCAATAGGTCATCTAAACAGAAGGTGATGGATTCAGTATACTCGATTATAAAGACTCGAAGCGGAAAGATAACTGCAAAAGACATCGAAAAAGACCTGGGGAGTAAGTACGAGGCCCATTATGCGATATTGCACCTAACCAAGCAAGGCAAGATCAAACGGGTAAAAGGATTCGGACTTAACAGGATTGAATTTTATTATGAAATTATACATTAGATTATTTTTTTAAGCTACAAGACTAACAGAAAATTTTTATCTGAAAGTGAGTTAAATGTTGCTGTGACTTCCCAAACCTGATACTAAAATATTCCTTGGAATACTTTTATGGCTTTTGTGACACATGAAACGTCTGTATATAATGTAATGCTATAGGTCAGGATGCCATTCTTATTGTAACTTTATTACATTACCTCCCGGTTCGGCCTCTCTATAAACGCGGGCTTGAAACTTGTATAATTTTGTTCCAGGCCTAGTCCAAGAATCTGGCATGGTTCCTGCCTTATGACAAATATTTGACAGATATTCGTCAATGTCCCAATTCAACTCACGAGCAACCTGCGGCAGCAATAGGGCCGATCCCCTCTCCCATTTTAATATTAACCCGTCTCTGCCTACCTTAATTTGATCATAATATTCTGTTGGATTCTTTACCTGAATAAGTTGTGGGGGGGTCAGTAGACTTAATTCGAAAATTACTGTTGGAAGATCAGTTTTGGCTAATGGTGGGAATCTCGGATCAGTGGTCGCTGCTGCTATTGCAGCCTCAACCACTGATTGGAATAATTGTTTCTCTGGAAGAGGGATTCCAACACACCCTCGCAACTTTTCTTCTCCCATGCCATTCAAATAATTGAGAGTAACAAACACGCCCATTCTGTCTGATGTTGCAACTCTATCGTCTGTAGAAAGGACAATTGATTCTCCAAGATAGACTTCCACCGCCTCTCTTGCTATTCTTACCAACTGTTCTCCCTCAGTGTCACTTATCATACAAAATGTGTAGGATATTCTTTCTATATTTCAAGTCATCCTTCGCCGATAATCCAAAGTGCACAAATTTAGATAGATTTGTCATCTACATTCACTAAAATGGTCGTAACCCAGATCAAAAGAGGTGAATGAATGAATATACTAAAAGGTCATAGATAAACACGATCCGATAGGACTCATGGTAAGCGTGTGTGGACACCCTGTTTCGAATC
>JBPCNB010000211.1:0-1068 GCA_051001675.1 Nitrososphaeraceae archaeon
CGCTTAGACTTGGTATCGTATATTTGTGTGATTTTATTGATATTAAGTCAGATAAAATATATGCATATCCGTCACATTCAAGCTGCGCTTCTTTTAACTCCATTGATTTTTGCAAAGTTATGTTGAATCCAGTTAAACTATTTTCTTCGCTTACAAATTCAACATTTGGTACATTGTTGGATAAGGTGATAAAAGGAATTTTTCGGGACAAGCCGTAGCGGAATTTGAAAGCGACGAATGTCTGTGTCACAAATCATATGCAAACATAGATAAAATAAAAGATGACCGGTAAAGTCATAGACGAATGTAAACAGGCCCAACTGTCGTCACTGAAATAGCAGAATAGTTGGAAAATGAAAATGTAAAAAATACTTATCTAGAACCTAACTCAATTCGTGGTATATAATTGCCCGATTCAAATATGTTATATGCATACTTTTGGGCTTGTAGACTTTCAGACGAAGTATTACCCATATCACTACAAGATGTAGAAACAAGAGCCATTTTGATTGATAAAATAGACATGCCACTCACGCTTGAGAATAATACTGCAAACTTATTACTCGAACACATGTCTCCAGACGAAAGGGAATTTCGTCTCAAGAAGGCATTAGGGATTGCGAATTCCTTTTTTCTGGAACCATTATCTGAGACATCAAAGAAAAATGTTATTCTACGTCTTTGGTCAGGGTGTTTGGATGCTGCTAAAAGCATTGCAGAAAAAACCCGTGATGGTCTAACTAGTCCAGAAATTAGGAAAGAACATTTCTTTCAGATAGACCTATTTGCAAGCTGGGATTCAATCTATCGTGCTGGTGTAGAATCCGCACCTTCTTTCAAGAGGAGACGAAAAGAATCCTACAGATTTGAAGGAGTTCCTTATGATTCGCCTGTCAGGAAATATCCAAATGAAAATCTCTTATGATGAAGGCCCTATTTTCCAGATTATTGCTTACATCCCTATTTAATGCTTAAGTTTTACTACTAGTGTTTAGGAACACATTTTCTAATGAACTTACCTTCCACCAAGTCATAAAACCTAAACATTGAAAGTCTACTCTCTAGAAC
>JBPCNB010000212.1:0-1018 GCA_051001675.1 Nitrososphaeraceae archaeon
ACCACCTTATCAGAAATAGTCGACCTCGACAATTAGAAGTACTCTTAGGTATTACTCACATGATGTGTTTATCTAACAAGAAGGTATCTTATCAAGAATATATGATAATTTGTCAATTCTCGTGCGAGCCCCAACTGTTCTGTGCAAAGAAAATCCCATGCTACTCGGAAACACTTTGGTATTAAATCTACTGCTGATTGTTCATTTTGAGTACATTCAACCAAATCAGATACGTTCAGTCTATTCTGAAAACAGTAATACTGATGACAAATTAGATAGTATATGTGTAAGTAAAGGTGTAAGACAATGAGAATTTTGTTTGTTTGAACAAGCGTATGGAAAGAAATTTAGTTTAACCCGACTGCTAAGGAAGCCAAACTAGAAGAAAGCACTTTGGATTATACTGCCGAGACAGATGAGACTGTTGTGTACTAAATAGCTGAAGATTTTGAAATAGTATAGAATCATACACAATTTGACTATTAGGAATTTTTTATTCTGTTCAAATCGCTTTTTCATTTTAAAATATGGCTATCTAATAGCACGGCGAAAATAGACCAATAGATCTATCAAAGATTAGACAATCTCTCTTATGCTGAATTTTTTATACTCTGCATGGTTTATGAAGTCATTTCTTATAAACACAAAGCCAGGTGTGAATAGTATCTTATTATGCGGGTAATCATTGCAGATCCTATCTTTAGCTTCAACATACCAGTTTCCTCTATCTTTGTATTCCAGCACTTTCTCCCAGTTACCACCGTTTTCGCCATCTGTCAAATCACGATATAATTCCAATAGGACAGAACCTTCAGTTGGTAACGTTTTCACAATAAACTTAAAACCAACCCACTCATTTGCTGGAATACCTTTATCCTCAGGCCATATGTACTTGGGCTGCAACTCAGGAGGATGTTGAGCTGACACGCCATGTCCATGGAATAACTCCTTTTCGAAGGGTACTCTACCATCATATGTAGACCTACCATAATATGTATTGGCTCCGCAAAGTGCATCC
>JBPCNB010000213.1:0-1794 GCA_051001675.1 Nitrososphaeraceae archaeon
TGTAACCGATCTGTGTAAGTACAACAGCTAGGTATTGCGTCATGGTGTTATTGTAGCTTCTTTTATTCTCTTCAGGTTTATTTACTCACTGTTATATCAGGAGAAATATAAGACCTGGACTTTACAATTATAAGCCAATGTTGCTAGTTTCGACTACAATTTGTATATGTATTTAGTTCAATCCGCTTTACCATTGTAAACATCTGTTATTATATCCTGTGTGTAATTAAATCTATACATGACAAAAAAACTGAGTCAAATAGTTGTTGAAGAGGAAAGAAACTTCCATTCTAGAAGACATGGCATTAACAAAGGCGCAAATACTCAAACCGACAGACAAAAAGTGAGCATGGAACATATCAAGCATCAGCAACACCACGAAGGAACCATTCCACAACCAATACAACGTTAATTTACAATTCGATTCAATTACTCCGGAAGCTGGAAGGCTAACTAAACTTACTATATCGGTAACAGATAAGGCAGGTGTCCCTGTAGGAGAATACGAACTTGTCCATGACAAGCTTATGCATCTTATAATTGTAGGAGAAGATCTTTCTTATTTTGCACATATCCACCCCAGATTTGAAAACACCAGGATCTTTACCATCACTCATATATTCCCTGAATCTGGCAGATACAAGCTATGGATTGATTTCAAACCAAAAGGTGGAATTCAAAATGTTGTATCGTTCATGGTAGATGTTGCGGGTCTTCCTGCTCACGGTTCTATAATTCCGGTATACGACGGAATATACGTCAAAGACTCTGCAGATAGGAATTATCAAATTGGTTTGAAATTGCCTCAAGAAAAGATAGTAGCAAACACGGATGTAGATATTATGTTCAGCATATCCTATACTGCGGGCAATCCCGTCATGGACCTAGAACCTTTGATGGGTGCAGGAGGACATAGTGTCATAATTAGTAGCAATATACAAGAGTTCCTCCATGTTCACCCCGTTGAAGAGGTGGATTCTAATTGGAAGGGGGGCCACATATTTCCTTTAGAACTAGCTTTCCAAAACCAGGCCTATACAAAGCATGGGGACAATTCCAGCATAAAGGTAAAATAATAATACCAGACTATTTTAGAAGTCGCCTAACTTTTATTTGATCCGATGGAGACGTCAGAATCTAATATTTTTTAGTGGCAGCAAAATCAAGATAATGCGTATCACATCTCCAGACCTGAATTACGGTGATTCGGATAAAAACGTCTCTATTCTGGAGTATAGTTCAAAGGTCCCTAGATGATGAAATATAAATGCTTCCTCCTTCACCTTCTTCCGAAGTTGGTGTTGCGAACACAAGTTGTTGATTAAATTGTAAACTGAAAACGGGTGCACTAAATATCGCGGAAATAATCATTAAAAAAGCAAGTTTTTTCTAATAATCAATATCATTGATAAGTATCATCTCTTACATATTGCCATCGAATAAAGTTTGGCCATTTCTCCAGCAGGTGACAAAGAAAAAAACAAGGATCTACTCACTCCATTACATTAGTCTTTTCATCAGAATGAGCGTCCGAGAAATGTCTGTCAGCTCCATCTTTTGAGAGAATTCCTTTGCACAAATCGTACACCTAAATGTACCTACATCATGCTCTGACATAGATATACAAACAGACGGGCAGTATTTATTAATAGGTCTGAAATCGTGACTTAACTCGAACCAAACTTTCTTCCAGCTAGCCAACCTGTTTCAAGACTTCCTTTTGTATAAGGCCAGATAGTGTCATTCTATGTAGTCAGTACCTTCGTCAAACCAGATACTCGATAAGTGTAGTAC
>JBPCNB010000214.1:0-8582 GCA_051001675.1 Nitrososphaeraceae archaeon
ATTTGTTATAGACGTACCCATGGCAGTAGATTTAGCGACCAAAAAAACGGGAGAGTACGCAATATAGCGCTACGCCTAACTTTCATCATTCATTCTGAAAATCCTACCTATTGTTAAATTTCATAAATCCCATCATTTAGAGCAAACAAGAACATCTTCATCGTTCTCTGCTGATTTTGAACACGAAATAAGCGGTGGTGGAGATAGTGGAAGGTTTTTTCCTATTACTGTCATGTCCTAGGAGTATGACGTGGGATTGGAAGCTATCGGTTACTAAAATACTACCATTTCCTATTATGTTAATTAGATTCAAACATAATCTAACCAAGAATAAAACATGTACAAAATGGTTGTGCTATGGAGATTTTATACTAATTAGATCATTTTGCCATAATCTGCTGAAGACCTAACTTTATACTATTGGTATAACTGTAAAGTTGGATCACGACAGACACTATTCGGAATTTGTTGTGTAAACGTTCTTCTACGCAATGACAATTACTATATCTGAGATTTTTATAATCTGCTAATAATCACAACCACTAAATAGAGATATTGCTCATTTTTATGCATATCTTTAAAGATATGTTATATTCTTAAACTGTCGACGTCGACAATAAATATTATTAAAATGACCAAACGTAATATGATATATGATATATTATAAAACCTTTAATACTTCCAAATAGTTTCATGTACTATTGAGTCATGTAACAAGCATTCTTCTAGTGTTAATACTCATAATAACGAGCTCAATCATAGCATCATTTTCGAATATGTCCCTAGTTAACTCCGCGGCATCACTTAATTCAGACAAAGCGTATGGAATTCATCCAAATGTTAATGGAGGCATAGTAAAACCCATAAGCTTGAACTCTTCTGAGTCTATATCCACCAGATCTTCTAGTAACGAAACAAATTCTACATCTACTAATATAACCACAGCGCCCACTTCTGCTGTTCAGAAACTTAATGTTGTAACGTCTGTTTCACCTATAACAAATATAATCAAAAATGTAGGTGGTAACAGAATAGATCTAACTGGGTTAGTTCCAGAAGGTGTTAATTCACACACTTTTGAGCTTGTGCCTTCGGATGTCGTCAAAGTCAATAATGCAGATCTTGTTATAATAGACGGACTTGGCCTTGAAAAAAATATAGAAGATGTGGCCGAAGAAGCTCGTAGCAAATATGCACAATTGCAGATTTTAGAGTTAGGGGATAATGCGATATCACATGACCAATGGGTATTTGATTTTAGTTTTCCAAAAGAAGAGGGTGATCCTAATCCACACTTGTGGCTAAACGTACCATATGCAATGAAATTTGCTAATTTGACACGGGATAAGTTAATAGAAATGGACCCTCAAAATGCTCAGTATTATTCTACAAATACAGACCGCTACATATCTTTGCTAAAGAAGTTAGATGAAGGAATAATGCAAGCAGTTCAAACAATTCCGCGAGAAAATAGGAAGTTACTTACATATCATGATTCATGGTCATATTTCGCACCTCGGTATAATATGACAGTCATAGGCGCAGTTCAGCCATCTGATTTTGGTGAGCCTACTCCACAAGAGGTGGCAAGAATAATAGATCAGATAAGGTCTGAAAAGGTGCCTGCAATATTTGCTTCAGAAGTATTTCCAACAGGAGTTGTTGATCAGATCGCTAAAGAAGGCAATGTAAGGATAGTTGAGACGTTAAGTGACGACGATTTACCTGGAGAGCAAGGTAATCCAGAGCACTCCTATGTAGGACTGATGGTGGAAAACATGGAAAATATGATAGTTCCATTAGGCGGAAACATCACATCTCTTAATGACGTTGATCCAAAAGACACCTACTTACTGGCTGAGAATATTGCACTTATAGAGGAAACATAAAGCATGGAAAATCCCGAGATAAACAATAGCATAGCCCCTTATCTTTCTTTAAAAAATATAACATATGGATATGCATCTCACAAACCTGTTATTGAAAATGTGAATCTCCAAATTCCTATAGGAACATTTGTTGGTCTTCTCGGCCCCAGCGGATCAGGGAAATCAACACTAGTTAAGATAATTGTAGGCCTCTATAAGCCATGGAGTGGATCAGTGGAGTATAATCTCTCCAAACCGACTTGTGAATATGAACTGATAGACAAAAGAAAGAAAAAAGAGAAAATCTCTAGAAATGACAGAATAGAGAACAACCATGACTATAATTGTCTATCACATCACCTAGATTATCCTAGACTTCAGGGAAACAACGTTAACCAGATTGTGATAGGATATGTTCCACAGATAGAAACCGTTGACTGGAGTTTTCCAGTGACGGTCAAAGAGGTAGTCGGTATGGGGATGTGGGATAAGTCTGGAATTTCTCCATTTGTCTCAAAGAATATCTGTACAGAAATTGATGGTGTTCTAGATGATCTTGGAATTCATAGTCATGAGTTTGGAAAAAGGCAGATACGTGAACTTTCTGGAGGAGAACAGCAAAGAGTATTTTTGGCTAGAGCATTGGTCCGAAAACCAAGTTTTCTAATACTAGACGAGCCTACATCTGGAGTCGATCATAATACCCGAGAGAAAATACTGAAGATGTTGACATCCTTGAGTAAGGCAGGACTGACTATAATTATGACAACGCATGATCTACCCGGAGTTGCAAGGCGGCTTCCATGGGTTGTTTGTATGAATAAGACTATAATTGCAGCAGGTCATACTTCAGAAGTATTGACTGACGGAAATCTATTGAAGACGTATGGTCTGGTGGAGAATAATAATGAGAGTGTGGATGATGTTGCTATATAGTAATTTTTTTGTTTACGGTAATAAAAAGGGGATCACAGAAGAGTGGCCTTAGATCCAACTATTCTTCTACAACCCTTTCAATACGAATTTTTTACACGTGCTATTTTAGTTTCAGTTCTTGTCGGGGGTGTTTGCGGATTATTGGGAGTATATATAATCCTTCGTGGAATGAGTTACATTGGTCATGGAATGTCTCATGCCGTATTTGGTGGTGCGGTATTTAGCTATATTGCTGGTTTTAACTTTTACATCGGAGCCACAATATGGGGTTTTGTTTCAGCCGTTCTTATTAATGAAATAACGCGTAGAAATAAGATTAAAGCCGATGCTGCAATAGGCGTAGTAACAACAGCAGGATTTGCAATTGGTGTATTTCTGATTAGCACTACAAGAAGTTATACTAGAAACTTTGAAGCACTACTGTTTGGGAACATTCTAGGCATAACCGATCAGGATCTTTTAGTTATAGTATTTGTAACCTTGACAACTGCAGTTTTCATATTCTTTTTTCAGAAGAGATTGCTATTTACACTTTTTGACAAGGAGACAGCAAAGGTCTATGGCGTAAGGACAGATATAGTAGAGCTTATTTTCTCTTTAATTCTTGCAACTGTTGTAATAGCATCAATGAATAGTATAGGTGTCACCTTACTCGCTGCCGCTATTGTGGCGCCTGCAATTTCTGCGAGGATGATTACAAATAACTTTACCAAAATGGTCATATTCTCTACTATAATGGGAGTGATTATCGCATTTTTGGGGATGTATTCTAGTTACTTTTTTGATTCTGCTTCAGGCTCCACCATAGTTCTGTATGGAGCTGCGGCCTTTGGGATTTGCAGTCTATATTCGTATCTTCGCAAAATTTATCAAACACACTCACATGGAATATTAACACATTCACATCCACATATTCATGTTTATGATCATAAACACGACCATTTGAAGAAGTGATGAATTAGCACTATCTATCCGGACGATGGACATGGATTAATCTAATATTTTAGTGAATATACAAATTATTATAAATAAGAACACTTAAGGAAACATATTTGCCTAAGTATCAACCTACTAATCCCTACTCTAAGAAGAAACCCTCGCTTACACGAATTAGCATATCGTTGCCATCTGATTTACTAACAAAGTTTGACAACAGCATGGTTAAAGCTGGATATACTGATAGATCCAAGGCTTTACAAACTGCTATACATTCTTTGATAGACGATTACTCGTGGAATGCTAATGACAATGCTGAAGGAGCTGGTGCACTAATAATGATGTATGATAATCATGTTTACAATCAAGATAAAAAATCAACTCAAATTCAACACAAGTATGCGGATGTCATTAGTGCATCTACTCACGTTCATCTCAAAAACGATAACTGTCTTGAAACAATTATGGTCAAAGGAGATATAAAGAAAATAAGAGATCTTGCAAAACATCTTTCAGAGAACCGCGGTATTAAAAGCCTTAAGGTCAACTTTATGTCAGTCGTTTGAATTGCGCTGAAATTTGTAATCAGGTTCCTTTGATTCCTTAATAGATTATGGTGATTTAAGGACGAGAACAGATAGGCAGGAACCTAGGCTTCAACAGTTCATTAAAAAAATAATTGACTGCATCATAAATGAAATTAACGAAGATATTAAATCTAATGGCAGAGGGCTTTTTTGAACAGTTTAGCAATACTAAGAAGGATAACCTTTTGAATGATATTGAAAAAGTAACTGCTTACGGTATACTTGATGAAGCCAATGCCTGTCTAAGGATAAACATCTCCTTGCGTTCATGGTCAGGACTTTCATCAAATTAATAAGAAGGTTCCTGCTTGTCGGTCTTCAGCATATTGATCACATTTTCAATCGGTATGGTCTCATTAGGGGGAAATAGGACCCGTAGATTTGCAGACTTTGTTCAAACTCGAGTATCAAAAATGCTTTAATTCCTTGCACTCTACACATGACGTGTTATTTTGTGAGGACATTCTGATACACTAATTAAGCCTGTTTCTGTCAAGCTCAATATGCGCATTATTATCCTTAAAGCTTATTTTGAGCTTGATTGGTGCTAGCAAGCCCGTTTTTGTAATAACATAAAGACTTAGTGGCAATCCTTCATTCGTGTTAATCAAATTTAGTATTATATCGTTATACCTGCCTATGAGAAGTTCAAGATTCTCTTTTGGTTTGCTATTTATTATTGGCATCTCTTTGAGATCCATAATACCTCTACCATCATACAGTTGTTTTTCCAACTCGGATTGCAAGAGTCTGCCGCAATTTTCTATTTTCCTCTTTTTCTTCTTCCAACTGATTTTTCAGTTTCGGTAAATAGGAAATGTCGTGGCCAGAATATTGCTCGGATTGAGTGTCGGAGGCAGATTTCGCCCGATTAGAGTCGGGCAAATCTTCAGTTGTAGTAACAGTACCACCACTGACATTTTCCTGAGCTAGCTGCTTCTGTCTTCCTTTTCTACCTACCTCCTGTCTTGTTTTATCTTTGTATTCATCTGGCAGAGCATCTGTTATTGTATCTCTGCCATATTGAAATACAGTCCTTTTTCACTGTGTCCCTGATATCATCAGGTGTCATTTCTGGATTCTCTTTCCAAGGGCTTCACACAGCCTAGGGATCCAGTGTTTAGCAGAACCTCTCGCCTGTGTTAACAAATTATCGTAATTAGAATATCCGTCCTCTTGAGACATTTTATATCAGCAGCTCCATCTTCTTGAAAGGAGGGCTTCCATACTTTTTGTATAGCCCTTCTCTTGTTTTATGTGCTCTTTTAAATCTGGAATGTATTTTCGGGCCAGTTCTATCCTTTGTTCCTCAAGCAGAGGCGTTAAATCATGGCTGGACCTACCTACTATTCTTGGTACTTTACGAATGACCTTATGCTCATGGAAGTAACGGTCATTTATTCTTCTTTTTTCCTCTTTATTAATATGCATGTAATTCTCACCTAACTTAAATAATCATTGTTTAGATGCGAAAAACTCCTCTGGCCTATCCAGATTGTATGTTTCCATGTTTTCGTGTAGTTTTGTTTAAAGCGTTCCTTTCTTTACCACATAAGGTCTACTCCTTTTTAACATTTTTTGCAAAACGCCAGTTGTGTTATTGAAATGTAGTAGAGATTTGTTCTGTATGAATTTATTTCCCTTAACAGAATTGGTTTTCCTGCAACTTACCTTTAATTACGTATTCATTATCATTACTTTTTTTCTTCAATTCTTGGATTGATACAGTAAAGAATAGAAAGGAACCAACACTAAGTGCACTTAACTATAATTGAACGCTGGTAGCTTCCCATGGTTTGTCGTAATATTTGCGAGAAAATAAGCTCCAAGATAGTAGTAGGTCAATTGCACACTTCGCTTGGAAAGAAATACTGCAGAAGATGTGTATGTTACTTTCCAACTCCTAGGCCTTCTGCGAATGTTGTGGTATGCAGCTGAGGACTACTCCAATGATAAGAGCCTATGAACGAATTCTCAGTGAGAAGTTAAGTGCTGTGGACCAGGAGGCCGCAGGAAGAAACAACATACCTGGTAGCGGCGGTCGAATCTAGGGCATCCCTGCGGCTTGTGAACCTTTTGCCTTGCGCATAATACAGATATTTGATAAAAAAGAATTTGAAAACAAGATTCTCTAACTTATTTCTCCCAACCTTCTTTGCTGCTACATTTACCAGGGACCATATCGACATGCTTAAATCCAGCAATTCCTATTAAAGGAAGAAATTTCATCATGACTACTCTCATCTCTCTCCGAGTCTATCCTATTCTTTCAAAAAAATGAAGGTTGTTTGAAGCTACTTGCCTCACATTCTGTTCTATGGTCCGCCAAAAGTTATTGTAGCTATGTTGCTACAGGCTGCACTTCCACTACAATCATTTGACTGCCACTGCTTGAAGGTGAAATTTGTATCTCCTTGTGCACTTGCTTCTTGTACTGGACCTGCGATGGCAACTACTGACATCAAGGCCACTGCTGCGAAGACCAGAGCCATTGTAAACTTGGTTGTTGTTTTCATAACTATTTGAATATCTCTTCTAAAGAAAGATCATGGTTGAAGTAAGTATAGCCGAATATTTTGGTTACTTAAGTTTCTTTTCCTTCTCCCTGTCTTGTGATTTTTAAGTGTAGTCTTTCCTAGTCGTAGTAGACCATCGATTTGTTTTTATGTCACTTCCCTGTCTCAAACTTTTTCTCATCTTTGTCTTTTTCTACTCTTGAAAGACGTCACTATACTCTAGGTGTTTTCTAGAAATGTTTTTACGATCTCACTGAATTGTTCTGGATACTGATACATCAGTCCATGTCCAGCTCCTTTAATCTGGGCAAGCCAAGCGCTTGGGATTTTTTGTACAAGGATCAATGAGTTAGCTGCTGGTACAGCGACATCTTCTGTCCCAGCCATAATTAAGGTAGGTATGGATATATTTTGAAGTTGATTGCAAACTCCAGTTCAGTTTTTTGATAGCCAGTTTTCTACAGCATTGAACTGTTTCACTAGGGTATTAGAAGGAACTAATTCTGTGGTTTTTGGGATAGTTTCAAGATAATTGGGGTGTGTTTTAATCCATTCAGATGGAAAGGTTACGGATAGAAATTCATTTATATTTTCAGTACGATTATTTACGAAGTCTAATATGATTCCAGCAACTTCCGGGGTCTGAGGGATGGCCTCTTGTCCACCACATGATGCACCATAAAGCACGAGCCTACTAACCTTTTCTGGATGCGCAAGAGTAAGTTGTTGAGCTATAATAGAAGCCATAGAGAACCCAAAAACATCTGCTTTTCTTATATTCAATGCGTCTAAAAGTCCGACAGTATCGTTTGCAAACTGATCGATAGTAAATGGGCCCGCGCCTGACGAAGTATTTCCCACTCCGCGATTATCAAATATTATTACTGTATGATTTGACGATAGTTCTCGTAAGAATGATGTTGGCCAAACATCCATGACATTCCCACTACCACTAATGAGTAAGATAAGGTCGCCTTTACCAAAAGCCTTGTATGCAATTTCAATATCTCCAACAAGGACTTTTTTTGCAGGTATATTTTGTATGTTTTGTGAATCTGTAACATTAAAGTTCGATTGATTTGGTTGGCCATACACAAGGTGGGTATTAGTCATTATCATAACTGGAATGGTTACTACAAGCAAGAAAATAATAATGAGTTATGCTGAAGTTGTATTTCCTTTGATTTTTCTTGTGCAATACATTAGCTAATTCGCCTACGTACACCACTTACTTACTCTTAGAGTTTTGGTGAATGCCTTAGAAAAAAGTCAATTGAAAATGCACTTTAGAATACTCCGTTAGTAGCTGTTTCCTCTTCGATTAATTCTATTCTTTCGTTTAGCTTCTGTATTGTATTTATTATTTTCGCTGTTAAATATTTCATATATAGATGGTACGTGAAGAAAAAGCGGTTAGGGTAACACACTAAGTTCAAGATGTTGTCTATCTGCAAGTGTCCTTTACCAGCAAATTCTGCTCTGTGTAAAGAGATAACGCTATCTCAAAGTTAGTTGAGTTAACTAAAGTCGAAGATGAAGACGATACATCACCACCACCTTTTTCGCTAGCCTATGTTAATGTTCAGACAACTTCTGGTAAAATCAATCCAGAAGATCCAGTTGTCATAATAAAGTCGAGATATGAAGATGTAGGTGACCCATAACAGAGTGTAGAGACATTATTTGATAGTGCACAAGAAAAAGACATTTTTGGGGCCTTTTATAACTATGTGCAGGAT
>JBPCNB010000215.1:0-4477 GCA_051001675.1 Nitrososphaeraceae archaeon
TTATAGTGCTTCCTACTGCAATTTTTGCAGGCGATGGTTTATAGAATACTTTACTATCTGGGGTTCCAGATCCAGGAACTATTGAGATAAATGTGGAAGAAGTATTTGCTGATGTCGCATCAGTTCCATTAGTATTGTCCTTGTTGCTATCGCTATTATTTGCAGTAGTGATATTTGTTGCTAATGTCTTATCGGTTTTTAGGGATAAATCTTCTCCTCTCTCTTGCATTTCCTTGGATTCTGAAAGAGCATCTTTTCCGTGTACGTCTGGTTGTTGTTCTGTATAGTTAATTACTTGCGGTTTTTGTAGTTTTTTCTGCAATTCATACTGCCAGTCAAACATAGATACACTTTCTGTTAATGGAACTGAAGCATTAGAAGAGCGCTCATTTGTGATTGTAGTTGAATTTGCATTTAGATTACTACCACCATGATGCACATCACCTTTCACATTCTTGTCGCCATATGTTCCGGAAGTACCTATTACATTGATCTGTCCCATGTTACCTCTCTCTTCTTGAATTCCATGACTATGGAACAAGTAAGTACCTGGATACTTCCATTTAGCTTCAACTATTGATGCATCTCCTGGTGCTATAGAAATAGTTTGAACTTGCTGAGGTTCATTTCCCCATAATCCTGATGGATACGCTAAAAATGTAGTACTATGTAGATGGAAAGGATAGGGAATAGTGGTTCCCATGTTTATTAGATATAATCTAATGAGGTCGCCATGATTGATTGTAAGCGGATTTCGCATATACTTGTCAGCATATCCATTAATTAGGTAGTAGTCTGCTTCAAACCCTAATTGATCCTCAAGATCATATTCACTCATTACCATAACAAACTCCATGGCAGGTGGCAAGGGCTTATCCTTTGGATCTACTATTAATGCACCATACATGCCCATTCTTATATGAAGAGAGGTTGGTGGAGCATGACAATGATACATTAGTGCACCTGCAGGATCACCTGTAATGTTATAAAGATAAGTCTCATTAGGCATTATCTGTGGAACCACTCCATCATTAGTGTCATCATGATTACCATGGAAATGTATTGTATGAGGTATTGGCGATTTATTGATGAATTTTATAGTTACATTTTCTCCTTCTGACAATCTTATGGTGGGTGCAGGTACGGTACCATTAAATGTCCATACCTTAACTCTTTTTCCTGGAGCTATTTCAACGTCTGCGTCTTCTGCTTCAAGAGTTATCACTCGATTTGGAACTAATGCTTCTTGAATTTGTTGAGACACAGCTAAAGTATTATTATTCTTTGATAATGATGAGATGTTTTCTGCTTGTTTAATTAAGTTACCGCTATTATCAATTTGTGCATTAGCAAGATTGTTGGTATTGGTATTGCTTTCGAAATCAAAAAATAATACTCCATTGGTTGTCATAGCTGTTATCATTAATCCCGATAAAAATAATGCGATGCCGTCACCTACCGCTCTTCTGTTCCCTCTACGTTTCACTCCAGCCATACAAACACATTCATCTTAATATAACTAGTTATTTAATCATTCTAGTATTGTATTTTTGATGTTTGGTGCAAATAAATATAGGCACGAACAGATGTGCTAATATCAAAAAGATATAAAAATCTGAACTGGAATTAGATGAAAATAGTTATCAGGTTCAGATAAATGATCTTTTAGATTCTATTACCTTACTACTTTTTTTGCACATTTGTCACAGTATTTTTCTATGAGCATTGCCCCGTCTACACTGAATAGCGCTTCCTGAGTAGCCATATTACCGCAACTTACACAGAATTTTGCCTTTCCACCAACATCAACGAATGCCCTTATCGACGAAAAATTCTTTTCCATTCTACCGATTAACCTCTACAAAAATTCGATTAATTGTAATTATTGGATGCACTGCAACTATAGTATATGCAGCAACTCTGAACTCTACGTTCTCAGTCATGATTCTATATAGGATCCTAAGTATAAGAGCATTTAATGGACAAATGACCTATTAAAATTTCATGGCTCATTTGTCTAATGTCCACAAGTAATGAAAAACTTAGAAACTAAAAGATTGTATGCGGTACAGAAAGAAACGCTCTGAACACATTTTTAATGAAACTTGAAAACATTGAAAACACCTAATTTAGGGGTAGGTAGGATGTGATTTTTTGCATTTAAGCCATGAATTTTTATTTTATATGAAAACGATTTGGTAATTGACCAAGAGATAAAAAGAAGGATTATGGATCTTTACTTTAATGAGCATAAGGCCATACGTGAGATAGCCAGGATAACAAAAAAAACCAGTCGTGATATAACACCTGTTTTGAGGAATTCTGAGTACAAGGGAAAAGGTCAAGGAAACGAAAAGAGCGATGGAAGCGATGCAAGACAGTTAAGTCAAGAAAAAGAAGACACGGCTCATGAGTACAGCAGTATTCCTCTTAACACTAAGGCCTATAGATTTTTTTCCGAAGGAAAGAAACCCATAGAAGTCGCAATAATATTGAAGCTTTCAGAAGCAGATGCAACAAAATTCCATCTAGAGTTTTTGAGGCTCAGTCGGTTACCAGAACTCCCTTTCATCTATGAAAAATTAAGAGGGCCTCAGGGAATTAGCTACTTTCTTAGCCTTTGCAAATTAGCCCTAGCCGAAAGGATGACTACTAAAAATGTGCTCAAACTTCTTAAAATGGCTAATGATTGCAGGCTATATGATATTGAGAATAAAATAGAAAATTACAAAGAGGCAATAGCACAGCTGAGATTGCACAGAAGTACAAAAGGACAAGAACTTTACGCATTAAACAATAAAATTGCTTCTGCTGAGTCTATTCTTAGTCAATATGAACTGGCCTTTGGAAAGATGAACAAGGAATTCAATCGTATCTGTGAGCAAATTAATGGGATGAAATCTATGGTTGAACAATTCAAGGTCAACAATAAGGTTTATCAAAATATTTACACCGTAGCGGAAGAGAAGGTCAAATCATTTTTAGGAGAAAATAATGCAATGAAATTGTTAGAATTCGCTCTTGCAGCAGTAACTGAGGCCTTAAGACAAGATCCTCAAAGTCAGCTTATAATCGAAAAAACTCCTCCGATACAAAATTACGACTTTATCTCTTCCTCATTAGCGCTAGAACAACCGCCATTTCCAAGTCCTTATGATGATTATCCGCATTTTGCAACAGAAAAGGTATTAGAACTATCCAACAAGTACTACAATAGATTAGTCAAAGGCTTAACCGATTGTAGTATGTCGACTGCTGCTGGAATGGGTGGATGCTGATTAGGATTCCTCTTTCGAACCCCCACGGTTATCATATCTATGTCATTACAACTACGGAAATGGCAGAACCAAGAATTCATGAGAAATTAACAGTTAGACCAACACGCCTGCATTTGCTCTTAACCACTTTTCTTTATCCTGATAATCAGGCACATACATTCTGACTAAATCTCAATAACGATGCGAAAGTTCCTTTATTTTCAAATGGCATAATTCTTTTATATTGCAACAGTCTGTTCTTCGCTTCCTGATAAATTACTTCATTCATTCATTCATGCTCTTATCATAATCATAAACTTCTCTTGCTCTTCTAATGGCAGCTTCTGATAGATCTGAGCCTGTCACGTGCAGACCTCTTTTAATAGGTTGAATCGCAGAATCTCAAAACTATGGCATTGGACTTGAACAAACTTATTATAATTGATATACATCACTGGTTCCAAGTCTTTGCTACTTGAATAATAATTCTCACAATCATCATATCTCACATTCTAAAATAATCAAACAAGCCCAAGCTCTAAAGCAAAGGATTCAAACCGATTCTGAAAAATATGATGAACAATTTAGAATAGGAATTGAAATTGAAATATGTTTACTTGATAGCGAAGCAAATACAGTTAATGCGCAGCCATTAATAGAAGAACTAAAAAGAAAAGACTACCAGGTAGATAATGAGTATGGTTCCTGTCAACTTGAATTCAGAACACCGCCAACAAATATGGAGAATATCCTTGAGCTAAACACATTATTTGAGCAATTTATAGATTATATCGATAAGGGGGTTCAAAAAGTATACAAAGATAGAGAGGTATATCCTGTTTTCTTAGGTGCCAACCCTTCTCCACAGATTTTAAAAGAGGCATTGATTACAGATAAACCACGATACAAAAAGCTAGCCGAATGGCAAAGTAAAATTCCTGATGTTGAAATTGACGGGCAAAAGATAAGAGCACTGCAGATTGCAACGGCAATACAAGGTTTTCACCTTCATCTACAGGGCCAAAACCCAGCTCATACTGCAGTGATGTTCAATCACATACTAAACATAATCCCATCCGCAATACTGCTTGGAGCTAATAGTAAACTATTTGCTGGTAAAATATCTTCTTTCCACGAACCAAGGATTTATTTGTATGATCAATCAGAGCAGCAAAATTCTGGATTCCCATCTATTTTAAAATATTTAGATGGTGTAGAGG
>JBPCNB010000216.1:0-1182 GCA_051001675.1 Nitrososphaeraceae archaeon
CTGTCGTACCGGTATATTGATAGGTCGGTTACATTTGGGTTGTTACATTTAAGTAAAGATGATTATTGTAGAAATGTGTTATATAAAATAGTAACGTCAATCGCGAGGCTCAATTTTTCGAACTACAAAGGCAGACACTTACTAGTTCAACTTTTCGCTAGATCTTCTTAAATATCAAATGAATTTTATTTTTTATTGTGTTCCATTTGGTATTCTACCCCACATTGTTCTGAACAAAAATCATTGGAATTGTTGTCATCATTAATATCCTCACCGCAGTTTTTACAGAGCCCTTTTTTATTCATATACTTAACATGATACCTTATATTATTACATCTTTCTATTTTACGATTCTTCATTCTATTTTGAATCATCAAAAATGAAGAAAGTGTATTGCGATGGGATAGTTGTATTTCCTAGCGATACATTTTATTACGTATATACCCTATACGAAATATAACGCGATTCATTCTTGTTATGACTGAGACTCAAACGGGTGGATGACACAGATGTGGTGTAGGTACTTATTCCTCTGAGAACGAAAAAATAACAAGCTAATTGTTAAATGGCCTCACCCTGGCATTGAGGGTTAGGCTATTAGAATTGAGGCTAAAATGACAAGATTTGTAGAATCTATCATATTGTGATAGGCCATTTTGTTTATGATGCAATTATTTACTAACAAATCCTAGATTTAAAATTCTGCCAACTAGGTCAGATGCTTGGAGGGATGTCAGTAACAATACAGGAGAAACTTATGGTCTGTATGGCAGTTTGATAAAGAGGTAATGTTAAGTGATTCTGTGATTTGTTCAGAATAATAATACCATTAGCGGACTATTTGAAGGTCGTGTTCGCGTTATACTGATAAAATGACTTTAGGGCGAGAAAAAATATCAGCTATTTGACACGGTGTCAGCCGAAATTTATACTGACCTCTTAATTTTATGGCTATCTATAATACCGATCCGACAGACTACTCCTGCAAGAGGTTTGAAACAATTTTTGGGTGGTAACATTTTTCATTGACATAATGCAATCTCTTAGCAATATGTCTTCTATAGAAGAACAGGTTAATCAAATCTTTAATCATAGAGATTATAAAGTCTTCAAGTGGGTATTTTGCAGATATATTTGCGAAACTAGAATTGAACCTATAACCGGCTTTGAATTATTCTTACG
>JBPCNB010000217.1:0-1220 GCA_051001675.1 Nitrososphaeraceae archaeon
AAAAAAATACTGAAGATTACTGATCACATATACCAACCAAAACATGAAATTCTTCGAAAGGATCAGGCAGAAGAAGTGCTGAAAAAGTTCAATACAAAACCTAGCCAACTTCCATATATCTTGCAAAGCGATAAAGGCATTGAAGACCTTGAGCCAAGACCAGGAGACATTCTTAAAATTACCCGAAAAAGTCCGACTTCGGGTGAAAGTGTATATTACCGATACGTAGTAGAAGGTTGACTTCTGAGCATGGAGGGATTTTTTCAATGTGGCCATTAATTAATGATATTTTGAGAAGAGAAGGTGTTGCAAGGCAACACCTAAATTCATACAATGAGTTTATGGAACGCGGCCTCCAAAGTATTATAGACGAGGTTGGGGAGATCGAAATAGAAACTGCAGAATATCCGTACAAGATAAAGTTGGGAAAGATAAAACTGCAGCAACCTAGAATCATGGAACTCGATGGTTCTATCACACATGTAGCACCAGTAGAAGCTAGGCTAAGAAATTTAACCTATGCATCGCCGGTTATGTTGGAATGCAGCATAGTAGAAGATGGGAAAATACTTGAATCTAGATTTATTCATGTAGGCGACATGCCTGTTATGGCAAAGTCTAACGCCTGCATTTTACACAATCTTGTCGAACCAAAGCTCATTGAACTTGGAGAAGATCCAAGGGATCCTGGGGGGTACTTTGTAATTAATGGCTCTGAGCGTGTTGTAGTCGGGCTCGAGGATCTGTCTTATAATAAGATTATAGTCGACGTTGAAGAGACCACGGGAGCGCTTCTCTACAAGGCTAAAGTATATTCTTCTATAGTGGGTTATAGAGCAAAACTTGAACTTATAATGCGACCTGACGGTTCAGTCGTTGCCAAGATCCCCGGTTCGCCTGTTGATATACCATTGATCACCCTCGTGAGGGCTTTGGGTCTAGAATCCGATAAGGATATCGCTAACGCCGTATCTTTAAACGAAGTAATACAAGACGAACTAGAACCCTCATTCGAAAAGTCGGGGGAAATTATCACAAGCCGTGACTCAATAGTCTATATTAGCCAAAGAATCGCTCCGGGAATGCTGGAGGAGTTCCAAATAAAAAGAGCTGAAACACTGCTGGACTGGGGACTACTTCCTCACTTGGGTAAAAATCCGGACAATAGACATGAGAAGGCTTTATTTTTAGGTGAAGCAGCGAGCAAACTAATTGAACTC
>JBPCNB010000218.1:0-6454 GCA_051001675.1 Nitrososphaeraceae archaeon
AGAATATACCGTATAGTTATATTGAACATTTATGCACGGACGTTACCGACATCAATTGCAGAAGTAGTTATCTGTTGGGCTGCATTGGGGACTACATTTGAGTCAGTTGCTAAAAATAAAGGTCGAATAATATCTAAAGTATTCGGTGCCGTAGTAGCAACCATTCTCTTCATTTGAGGGGATAATGGTTCTAGTTTCGACTGTTTATTTATTACCTCAACTAGCAATGGCGTGTTGACAATTATTCCCTCTGGGTTGACACTTGACCTTCCACGTTTACCATATTCCTGAAAAATAGTGACAGTTAACAAGCTGTAGTAAAATGAAAAAACATCTTATACGACTAAATCAAAGTAGGCGTAGGCGGTGATGAACACAAAAACCTTGCAGCGGTGCAGGGTTTTAAAAGTTAAAGGAACCACCTAGACCTACTCTAATATATAACAACAAAAGTTAGATAAAAATGCTACGCAGTATGTATTTTCATAAATTGTCTAATAGCAGTTAGAAAATACAGAAATTTTTTAAATAGATAATAAAAAATAAAAAAAGTTGTTTCTACTAGCCTGTCAGGTTACCAGCGGTCATATTTCCAGCAGTCATGTTGCCGCCAGTCATATTACTAGTCATGTTGCCCAGGTGTTGTATAGCCGACACTGGTGTCAGGGTAGCAAGGCCTACTGCAGCCACTATTCCAAATGCTGCGACAATTGCAATTGCCACAAACAGTATTTTTGAATTCATCGACTTGATGTATATTATAAGATATATAAGAATTTCCAAATACGAACGTATAGATCAATAATTGAATGGCATACTATGTTTTCTAATTTATCGCATACAAAAGACCTATACCTCATAAAAGAATGGATGATAAGCCAGGAACAGTACTCTTATGCTAAAATAATATGTTTCTGACAATCTTAAGACAAGAAATGATAAAAGTCAAGTGTCTGTCGTAGCTATTGTCGGTATGGTTGGAGCATTGGTCGAAACGGCTTCCTCCACAAATACTTTTACACGATTATTTCCTGTATCAGCCACGTAAACATGACCAGAATTATCAACATCTATGCCCTCTGGTTCTGAAAATTGACCTTTGCCCTCGCCAGCGGTTCCCCAAGCGGCTATAAATTGACCATCAGTTGTGAATTTTTGAACCCGGCCGTTGCCTTGATCAGTTACATAAACATTATCTGAAGAGTCAATAGTGATACCTGCTGGTTTACGAAATTCACCATTCGCACCTCCTCCAGTCCCCCATTTTGATATAAATTGACCGTCGCTTGTGAACTTCTGTACCCTTTCATTATCCATATCAACCACATACACGTTGTCGTGAGAATCAGTATCTACGCTTTCTAGTCATGCGAACTGCCCGTCACCTTCACCTTCAAATCCCCATTTGGTAATGAATTTGCCATTGCTATCAAACTTCTGTACATTGAGTATCTCAGCATCAGTCACATACAAATTGTCTTGTGAATCTATACCAATCCCATGAGGATGTAAAAATTGACCATCGGCTTCGCCTTCAGAACCCCACATCGTAATAAATTTTCCTTGACTATCAAACTTCTGTATTCGGTGATTATTCATATCTGTGACATACACATTACCTTGAGAATCAAATGTCATACTATGCGGCTTGTTAAATTGCCCTTGCGCTTCCCCACCAGTTCCCCAAGTCTTTATGAAATCCCCATCAGCGGCAAACATTTGTATCCTATGGTTTTCATAATCTGGAACGTATACGTATTGCCCCGTGGAGATAACATCATTGAGTCCACTGAATTGTCCATCGCCTTCGCCTAGAGAACCCCACATTGCAACTGGAGTATAAAGCTCTTGTGCCCACAATATTGGAGCAGCGGTAACTATGATCACAAAAGATCCTATGATAATACATAATACAAGCACTGTTGAAGATGCAAACGAAAACTGAAAAGTTTTTACCAATTTGTGTGATCCTCAGAGGTTGGTAATATGCTAATTAATAGTTTTCATATTTTTACTAACTTCGCGATTACTATAACCATATTTCATATCTATGTATAACGATGATATTAGAAAAAAGGTTACAGTAAATTTCTAGCATGGATTGTAGCGATGCAAGCGATACAAAGTTCTTTCTTATTTTACATTGAGAGCTAGTACTTTTGAATAGGTGACAGTGTCGTATCTTGCTCCGACTGTTAGAGTATAGTTTCCAGGTACCAGGTCTTTCGAAGGTGTTAGTTTGAGTGTAATTATAGATGGCTCTGTGCTTCCTTCAGGAAAGTAAAACTGTTCCTTGCTAAATTGACCAGTTAAATTCCATAGTTTGCCGGTGTATGACATAGTTCCTGCAACGGTCATCTGGACAGCTTCTCCTATTCCCCCCTCCAAATTGCTTCTATTGGGATAAACAAAAATATTTATGGATTTTCCATCCCGATCATTTTCCTTATCTAAATTTATTGTGGTACTATTTGCTGGAACTGATATCCAAAGTGGAAGATTTTTTGATTTTTCTGAATCAAGTAGACCTATCTTGTTTTCGGTCCACTCAGTAAACCAGGCAGAACCATTGTTGTCTAAAGTAAACTGCAACGGATTAGATGTATTTCCCCAAGCTTCTGATCTAGTAGGTATTTGATATTCTACCAATGTTGAATTTGCAAGATCAAAATAAGCCATAGCGTTACCTTCATGTTCATTGAACCAGAGCTTGCCATCCCTAAATGTGTTGTAATATGGCAGAGTGGTTGTAGTGTTTCTTGAAGTTGGAAGAGATGTGGAATATTTAACAGCCTTTCCAGTTTGTGGATCAAACATGAAAAAAAGGTTTGTTGCATGATCGTTTATCCAAAGCATGCCTTTATCGTCTTCAACAATACCTACAGGAACCCCAACCCCTTCTGCTAGCGTTAATACTTCAAACTTCTTTTTGTCAATATCAAACTTGATTACATGTCCTGCCTCGGGAAAGTCTACAGCTGTAAACCACACTGTCTCATTGTTGTCATTACTATCATCATTGTTCGTTATAGTAAGAGGCCCCATTGTCTCAAAGCCTTCGTCTTCTGATAAGTTTAACTGATATTCTTGTATTCCATTTGTAGTATTATTGGACGCCTTGGTAGGATCTATTACTCCCAACTTCTTTCCAAATATTTCAGAAAACCATACCCTCCCTTGAGAATCAAAGTCTATGGACGATGGATAGCTGCCATTCGTTGGAACTTTGTACATTTCAAACTTTTTATCAGTTGGGAAATAGCGCCAGATAGCATTATTTACTTGGTCAGTAAGCCATAAGTCGCCTTTTTTATCAAATTCCATATCCCATACCATTGAACCGAATACTCCTTTTGTTTTCCAATTGGGGATTTTAATAAAGTCGGAGAAGCGTTGTGAATCAGGATCAAAAACTACAAGATAGCCAATCCAAGTTGCTGCTATCCATACCTTTGATGGACCAGTCCTATTATTTTCTTGTTGTTCTTGGTGTACTGTTATGCCTACAGGCTGAGAACATGGGAAGGACATGCTATACTCTTGAATATACTTTGTCCTCTTTTCAAATGATGCACCGCACAGATGGGTTTCATATTCTTCCAGTACTTGCTTTCCTCCAGAAGTACTACTAATTGCGCCTCTTATAGAATAATCATCAATTTCTTTCTGTTTATTCATCTGTCCATTGGGTATCTCTTGATTATTGCCAATAATATTGTCATTATTGGGGGCTCCCAGTAAAACTATGAGTAAGAAAATGGACAAAGCTGAGGCTGGAATAGCTATATAGAGAAGAAACTTTTTACTAATCACTATAGTTTCTTACCAAAGATGCATACTAAGGGCATATTAATTTTTGAATCTCTTGTGTTTTGCTATTCTGCTATCATTTTCAGATCGTAGGCCAGAAATAAATTAGTATGAACAGGTCCATGAATGATTTGCATAATGTCATTGAACGGTTTCTTATCATTTATCGAGTCTATTAGCAGAGATAGGCCGCTTTCTAGCTCAGGCACAGAACTTGTTCTAATATTTGCCGTTAGAAAAGATCTAGTCGTATGAGGTAGTTCCAGAGGCTTTAAGTCTTCTCTGAATATTTCTAACGCCTTAATTGCAAGTCCTTGTGCATTCTGATAATTAGAAATATTGGCAATTCTAGAAGCACTTGGGATTCGATTATCTTCCATATTCATAGAAGCTGGAGGAGAATCAATAGAGGAACCCATAGTTGACATGTTCATCATATACCCCATGCTACCAGTCGTAGCAATAACAGGTTCAATGTCATATGCTATCGCATATTCTCTGAGAATTTCGTCTGTTATGTTAGCAATATTCAGAGCTTGTATTGTAGAATTTTTTAAGTCTCGGGCATCTATATCTGAGACAATCTTATCATTCAAGAATCTTGATGCGTTGTTAATCGTCTCATTAATACGTAACAAGGATTCCGTTTGGTCAGAATCGGCGGCTGACATTGATTCAATTAATTGTCGCAGCTCATCTAGGTAAGGAATAGAAAAAGAAGAAATATTATTATTCCTAGTTTGAATTTCTGTAGCGTCTGCCAAATGTTTTATAGCTAAATTATTGTCAGAATGATCCAAATTATAACTAACGAGTTCTAATTCTGTTTTTAATTGATTGGCAATTGCCAACAGCGATGCATTTTTATCGGATAAGAATACATGGGCTAAAACAGGTTCCAGATCCAATAATGTCGCAATCAGTAAAGTGGATAAAAGGAGTAAAACAAGACAATTTACAATGCCAACTCGGGCAGCAGGCCTTATAGTATATCGGTGCATGCAGAGGAATAGGAAATATGACAGATAGCGTACATTATAAATGAAATGCCTTGTTGTAATTCAATGATGCTTTTGTCATCTATAACATTAAACTAAAAAACAAAGAAAGAATTGATCGCTACGCTTGGAATTATTCATTTTTAATAATTGTTTTCGCTCACACCTTTAACATCCACTAACATTGTATAGGTTACATGTTCATTGTCAGGAAACGAGGCAATTACTTCTAATGTCTTAATCCCTGATTGAGTTATCTCAAACTTATTTTCATCTATTTTCTTAAGCGGATAGGTTTCAGTAATATCGGCATCATAATCTACTAAAAGAGCTTGTATTTCAGTAGGTTGCTTACTACCTTTGAATCCCATAGTTAGCTGTTCACCTTGTCCGATTGTCATTTCAGGTGCATAGTCATCAGGTAAATGTGGAAAAGCTAATCTAGATGACTTTTCACCGTCATTGAAGATGTGCGGAGTAAGGGGATATTCGTGGTCTTTATAAATACATACAGCCTGTGGAATACTTGGTTCTCCTTCTTCCTGCGCTATCGTTTGTATAGGACTATAGACTAACTGAGTCATTATTGCTATTATCGATGATAAAACAATTGCAACCAAAATGGGTGGCAATTTGTTGGAGCAGTCAACCATTTAATTGAGTATTATTATCCTCAATAAAGCCCTTGGTGTAAACTACATTACAGTAAATTGTCTAGGCCAATAAATTATTCTAAACCTAAAGCACTTATTATTGTGCCCAAAAATAAAGGGTGTTAGGCTTGGTTTAGGATACAGGTCAGCTTCAGAATTGTTAGAAGTAGAAGAGTCTGATAGGCGTAATACTGTTCTGTTTCCGTGACTATCTACAAAAGCAGTGATCCGATTATCTATGCTGGTGGTGGCATGTTCTGAAGGACCATTAGACGAAGACCATTCGAAGTCAAAAAGCGACATACGAATCCGAAAGAGCATTTAAGTTGATACCGTCAGCTCTATCCCGTAAGGTAGTAATCAAACCTCCACTATCTCTACTATCTCCACTTTCAGATTTTTGAGCGTAAATTTCAGAGATTGTCAGTGGAGATACAACCTGTTCAGCGGAGGTTATATTTCCACCACCTAACAAACCTCCACCAATTTCTGCTTCGTTATGAGCGTGATTTTGTTCATGTGGAGATGGTGGTTCCAATTAACTTTGATTGGTAATCGTTATATCATATTTGATTGGTTGTTATAATATCATTCAAGCCTACACAGGAAAGGAAAGAAGCTATCACATAAGATGCAATGTTTCGACCTTCAACTCCAGTCTCTTCTACCTTATTAGAAAACCAAAAGCAATAGAAGACATAGTAAACCCCGTAGCAACCATTCTAGGATAAATATAGTCACTTGCTCTGCTTTTCACCATGAGATTACCGTGAAATGTCTCTCGTTGAAACAACCATACGCTCATCTACTGGCAAGTGGTAAAAAAAAGGTGGAGTTAAGGAAATGGAATACTAAATTCAGGGGCTATTTTCTGATACATGCTTCGCTTAATACTGACAATGCTGCATGTAAACGACTTGACATTAATCAGGAACCACTCACTAAAGGGGGAATAATAGGAAAAGCATATTTGTATGACGTCCAATACTACGG
>JBPCNB010000219.1:0-1261 GCA_051001675.1 Nitrososphaeraceae archaeon
GAATTATCCTTACGTTTGTATTCTCGTCTATGTTATAATAAAAATGATTAATCGATTCTCTTACGAAATCGTTTAACTCTCCCACTGTTTCGACACCAGAAAAACCGCCTCCCACAACTACGAATGTCATTAGTCCTCTTTGGAGCTCTTTATATTCATATTCTATGTCTGCCTGCTCTAACATGTTTATAACATGGTTTCTCAAGATTATGGAGTCTCCTATGCTCTTTATAGTAAAAGCACTTTCAGCAACATCTTTTAATCCAAAGAAGTTGGTTTCAGAACCAAGTGCAATAACCAGGTAATCATAATTCAAAAGATGACTAGTTGAACGAAAAGGATCGTTCTCTCTTCCAAGTGTATGGCTTATTAGTACTTGCTTTTTGTTCAAATCTATGGACTCTACATTTGCCTCGTAGAACTTAGCTCTTTTACAAAATGTTCTAATGGGAGTCAATATGTGTCTAGTTTCAATCATTCCTGACGCCACTTCAGGTAGCATAGGTGTAAAGAGGAAGAAGTTTTCTTTGCTTACTAAAATTATGTCTATTCTGATATCATCTTGGAAGGTCTTCTGAAGCTCTCTTAGAATTTCGACTCCTGCAAATCCTCCTCCTAAAATTAGAATGTGCTTTTGCTCAATTGGTTTTGAGCCATGAATTGATTCCCTATGTTTTTGAAGTGAATCTATGCGAGAAAATGATATGTCACATATTGAACACCTATACCTGGCACCAAATTTTATTGACAGCAAAGATGAAACTAATCCTAACGTAAGACCAAAAACTTGATGCATTATAATGGAACCTGCCATAATAGACACAAAGCTCTTTGCAATTTGCTAACGGGCTACTGTCATGGTCATGGTAGAATTCATTTGGGTTAATGTATTGGCAATTTCAGGAGCAAGAACAAATTATTGTACAGGAATAAAGAAAATAGTAAAAACGGTGAAGCCGGCTATTATACCATATGTCAAACCATTTGAAATTTTGCTTATATTCAGAATATTGCGTTTGTAGAGATATATTCTGAATATATTCCAACTACTACTCCTATCGACACAGCTGTTACTAGGTGAATTCCTATACCTGCGATAACCGAAGCTGATGAATAAACTCCAAGGATATGACCAAATGCTATCCAAGAAATGTAGTATGGTAGACCCATCTCGATCTCGAAGATGGTTTTTGGAATAATCATAGTAAATGCTCCTACAATGGCTCCTATGACAACGAAGAACACCTCTCTCTTGAGAGAA
>JBPCNB010000220.1:0-12238 GCA_051001675.1 Nitrososphaeraceae archaeon
GATTTCAAAAATGTACAAACTTTGCATACAAGGCAGGAGTAATAGAAGAACCACCTACATCGAAATTCTTACGATTTATTGTAACTTACCCATTTAAGGAACGAGGTCTATGAGGTTCGGTACTGCCGCAATATTATGGCCATCATTCTGATTACACCGATAGTGAATTAGAAATTACAATCCTACATGTAGGATTCCTTTCGTATCCAAAATTTCAAATGATTCTATCATTTTCCGTATAATAGGTATATGATCATAATATGCCGATGGGATTATTGACTCATATCCTGTTGTATATAAAATATTATTTTCTATAGCAAAAACACTCAGGACCTTTTAATTCCATTTCTAGGTCCATCGTATTTTTATCCACATGCGTATATTCTAGTACCTGGGCGGGATTATCGTCTAATGTCTAACTTTCGAATGAAATATTTATATATAAAATATAATTTCGGTTTACCGACTACTAAGACAAATTAGGTATAGCCATTTTTGTAACTCTCTGTCTCAATATTATTGCCAATGCTATTGAAATAATCGAAACTATGACAGCGCTGAGGAATATCAAATCAAACGACATAGATGATGGGAAATAGTTCATTATCCCATCAATATTCAACGAGGTCTGGTTTGTCTGCATATACATCCCAGCCAAAGCTGGACCTATCGATGCCCCTACAATTCTCATAAGACTGCTCATACCTAAAGATACACCACTAAACTGTCTAGGAGTGGATAATATAATGACATTCATGGCCCCTACACTAGTCAAAGACAAGCCAGTAGAAAGGATTCCAAGATTGACTGAAACTAATAATTCAGTTGAATGGAACATAAGCAAACCAATGAAACCTGCAGTAGTTATAATGGTACCAAAGATGATTGGTTTTAATGAGCCTAATTTTGACACTATGAAATCCAGAAGTAGGGCCAAAGATTAAGAGTACTATGGCAAATGGAAGTTGTACTTTTCCTGCACTTATGGCATCTTCTCCAAAACCAAGTGGCTCAGGATTTCTGACTAATATCGGTATTGTTTGAAAAACCATAAACATAGAAAATCCCACTAGCATTATAATCAGACTTGCTGGTAGTATTGATTTATGGAGCATGAGTTTAAAATCTACCAAGGGATATTTTTCTCGTCTTTCTATAATTACGAATAATACAAATGAAATGACTCCTATGATAAGAAAAGGTAAAACGTTTGATGAGGAATTAGCATTGGATGGATGATTGTCGTTACCATTAGCGAAGCTAGCTGCCTCCATATTGCTGCCAGATGTTTCTAGGAGTGTCAGGGCTAATAGAAATGAGGCAACCGTAATGGCTAATGCAATTGCACCTTTAATATCAATTTGATTTGAAACCTTAGCAAAAGTTGTTTTGTCATTTCCACTCCTTGTTTTACCGATATTATCACCTTCTAGTATTCTTGATCGCTCTTGGCTTTGGTCCTCGTCCTTAATATCAACCACATGAATAAATCGCCATATTATTAAAAGAAGGGCAATTGCAATTGGTATTATCGTGAAGAATGTATTGTGCCATCCGTAGTCTTGAACTATAATTCCTCCCACAGTTAAACCTAGAACAGCTCCAGATGCAAACATAGAAGTTATTACACCTTGACCTATCGATATTTTTTCTCTTGGAAATTGAT
Source organism: Nitrososphaeraceae archaeon (assembly GCA_051001675.1). Lineage (GTDB taxonomy): Archaea > Thermoproteota > Nitrososphaeria > Nitrososphaerales > Nitrososphaeraceae > TH5893. The sequence goes on from JBPCNB010000220.1 coordinate 1,667, forward strand.
CTCTTATCATACCAAATGCAATAGGAAACATCGACATTCCTATTCCCTGAACGGCTCTAGCAAATATCATGAAGTATATGTCTGAGGCAAATCCGGCCATAGATACTCCGAGTGCATAAATCACCATTATAATGAGTAAGATCTTCTTTCTACCATAGATGTCTGATAACTTGCCAGCTATTGGAGTCATAACGGCTCCTGCTATAAGATAAGAAGTAAGAATCCAAGAAGACATACTATATGATACATGAAAATCTCTGATAAGATCAGGTATAGCTGGGATCAACATAGTTTCTGCATACATTACCATAGTTGCAATGCAGCTTAGTATAGCCAACATTTTCCATGCATAGGCTGGAATTTTTACAGAGTTAGAGGAAGAAGAATTAAAAGTATCTATATTAGTAGAACTTGCTTTATTTGGTTGATTACTATTAGGATTATAGTCCAATGGCAGTGGTTTCATTTTAGAGTCTTCCCTTTTTGCGATCTTTCCCAATTTTTCCTGATTTTATTGCGGTAGCAGAAATAGGGGTAGTAGCCTTGTGTACATCACTCGCTGTTGAATCTGCGAAAGCGTTATTACTACCAATATTATAACCAACATCAAACTGATTTCTGAGGTTTTGATATACATTTTCTAAAACATTTTTTGTAATGTATATATTCTCTTCTGGTATATCCTTTAGAGAAACCTGTCTTATTTTTGCTGCACATTTTACCATCTTATCCCATAATTCGTCTGCCTTTTCTGTACGGTAAATTCTATTGTTTCGTCTGTCCGACGAGTCTACCTTTCTTACCACCAAATTATCTTTTTCCATTTTGTCTATAATTGGAATAAGAGTAGGTCCTTCAAGTCCTAGTCTTTCAGCAATTTCCTTTTGAGTAAGACCATCTTGGTTAACGAGCATAACCATAACTTTCCATTGACCAACAGTAACACCTACTTTTTCACGCAATTCAGAATCCAAAGCCTTGACGAAGGCCTTTGCTGTCTTATTAACAATAAATCCTATATTATTTTGAAAATCGTACTTTTGCATCTCTAATATACTTACGAATAGTATACTAATGAATTGTATATAAATATATTGGCCTGCGTAATTGAGAACCAAAAATTGACTCAATATGCCTCCCAGAATAATTATACTTATCCAAAGGTTTCTGGCCCTCCACGTTTTTAGAAGCTAAGCTAATAAATGAGCACAAAAGTACAATAATTCAAATAGCGAAGTGGCATGATGGAAAGGATTTTGCCATGCAAGTCGGAAAGAATGCGGCAGACGGTCAATGCATATGTAAAAATCAGATGAATCTAGTAAGTGAATCACTTAATTGTTTAAAAAGGATTGTTAGTGCAGCGTTTCATTTGAGGTAGACGAACTGCAAATTCGATTCGATTGTAATAAATAAATGCTTAAAAGATATGACATCATCAGCTGTTAATATGAAAACAATTACATGTCGTGAAGCAGGGTTTGAATGCGACCATGTTGTAAAAGGTGAGACAGAAGAAGAGGTAATGAAACGTGGTGCTGAACATGCCATGAAAGATCATGGTATGAAAGAAGCGGATATTACACCAGAATTTAAAGAAAAAGTGAGAGGACTTATACGTACTACCTGATAGCCTTTAGTACGTTGCATAACTTTCAGTACCTAGGACAATGATACAGTAATAGAGGTAGACGTATGTGATAAGTCTGGCTCTAAGGAGAAAAGACAAAAGCATACCAGGGATAAATGCATGCATGTATTCCATCGTCCCCGTTTTGATTCCTCTATTACTACTACGCTTAGATACAGGAAAGTCTTTTCTGCAGGTATTCTGTTGAAGTATTATGAGAATCATTAGTGCCACTACGGAAACTCCTGGTATGACCAAAGAGGAAGTCGACAGATTCCTTGAAAGCAAATTGATGTTGCAGATGTCGACCATCGACGAGCAAGGTGAACCCAACATACAACCTGTCTGGTTTTACCATGATAAAAATAGAGAAAAACTCTTGATAACAACTTCTAAATTAGCAAAGAAAACTCAAAATCTCCGGAAGAAACTAATTTTGTATTTTTCCATATACGATGAGAATTTTCCATATAAGGGAGTAAAAGGCAAGGCTCGGTGACTATAGTAGAAGATCCAGATAGAACAGTCTCAGAAGGAGATCAAATAAGTATAAAGTACCTAGGTACGCTTGATCACCCAATAGCAAAAATGATAACAGAACATTCAAAGGGAGAGAATGTAGTCATTTGAAATTAGTCCAAAATTCTTTTCTACATGGGATTATGGCAAAGCGTAGCCATAACCCACAATACTCATTGTACGTAAATAGATATTTGCTTAATGGACTGATTTACTAAATACGCAGAGTCATATGAATATTGATGATGATACCAAGCGCTTTCTTATTGGTCGGTTAAAGTTCCCAACGCGCAAACTCTGTCGGATTCAAATCTATCGACTTCTGAAGGCACTTGATGGCTTCATCGAACCTTCCTTGATTATGGAGAGCCATTCCTTTGTTACTCCATGCATGTGCATTATTAGGATCTAGTCCTATACTTATGTCGAATGCTTGCAGCGATTCTTCGTATTTACGAAGTTGCAATAAGGCTGAACCTTTATTGTTCCACGCCTTGGCAAGATTAGGATCACTAACTATTTTTTCATAGTATTCTAATGCTTTATTGTATTCTCTATTGTCGAGGTATCTGTTGCCCCTGCTTATGATATCCGCGGTGTCTATAGAAGCTGCTGGATGTTCTGGGTATAGTTTTTTTGCAAGTTGAGGGTAGTAAGCGAGTATTATATCCCCAGATGTTTCTGCCTTCATAAGAGGCTTTTGTTGAGGTCTCTTTTTTGACGGTAGACTATTAATTTTTTTAAAGATATATTTGTTCAGGGAATACGGTGTTACATAACCATTATTGTCCACAGATTCCTCATTACCTTTCAGAGCTTCAATGAGATAATATGTAAAAATACTATGTCCTTTTTCCTCAAAAAGGTAAGCATTTTGATAAGATTGACTTGCTAATAATTGTTGCAATTCCTACTGCTGCTCACCACTTTATAGTGAGATCAGTTGCACCGTCAAATGATTTTTCGGGTCGTAAACTAAACTAGGCTTTTGTATTTTATTTCTTGATAAGCCAAGGTCATCAATGCTGAAAAATGGATGAACTATATAGAGAAATAATTGTCGGTCCGACACAAATTCATATAGCGAAGGGGGTAAGGTTCACCCTAAATGAATTTTAATTGTCCATATTGTAAACAAAAAGGGATAGAGTCAACAGTGACTTGGGATGGTAACGTGGATCATAGGTTTGTTGAATGTAGTGCCAACTACAAACACTACTATGTATTAGGTAAAGAAGAAGCGGAGAAACTACTAAAATGAGATTTAGTCAAGTAGCGCTAAAATGCGCAAAACAATTTTAGGAATACAAGAAATATCATAATGATAATGATTTGTGGATAGGATAGATAAAAAATGAAACTCTTCGGACCATCCTAAATTGACATTTTTTAGTACTGCAATTATTTGTTACTCATTAATTCTGCTTGCACCCAGAGAGTTTCACATATGGAAAAAAAGGCACTTATCAAACATAGTAAGGATAGTGTCTACTAGTGTAGTTGCAGTTCTTAAAACTGAATCCGGTGATTAACAATTTCCTCAACTCCACAGATGTTAAGAGTTGGCTAGGAGAGCTAGATTGGTTTTACAATGATTACATATTGTTGTAAAGGATGTATTCTGATTATTGATCATAAGAAGAGCCTTACATAGTCAATATATCATCTACAGATGAAATAATAATTATACCAACGTTTGATTGACTAGTTATCTTTGCTGATTGTCTTATTGCGTTTATAACTTCTCCAACTTTATTTTCGTCTATTATGGTTACAACAGTATGTTTAATAGAATAAGGCATTTTAGTGGTTTTACCTCCTTTGCCATATGAAATCATATATTTTTCTCCTTTTCCCATCCCTTTGGATTCATAGAATGTTGCTTGAATATTCATGGATTCTAGTGTAGACAGTACCGAATCTGTTTTTTCTGATGGTATAATCGCTTCAATTCTTTTTTTCTTATTTGCTATAGTATTATTATGATCTTTAGCACTCTCCCCTTCCTTCTGCACTTTAACTTCGTAAGGCAAGGATGATGACGATAATATTTCCTCATTCATTTTCTTATACTCACGATCATTTGTCTAATTATCCAATATTTTTAGTTTACAATAATTCAATAAAAAAAGTTATTAAAATACTTGCCTGACGTCATTTCAATTATTTCTGTTCCTGTTTTAACAACAACTGATGCTAATAATATACTTTAATGTCATCGTCAGAAAACTTGATTTGTAGTTTTTTTTCGCTAAGTTCTCCTGTTGTATTGCTATTATCATTATGGTCTTGACCGTTCTGTCTAGTATTATTGTTAGCATCCTACCAGCTTAGCTTCAATACTTGATCCATACCAGTTAGTCAACGTTGATATTCTTCTGGGAGTTTTTGTTGGATATGTTTTGAAGATTCGCTTGGACATTTTGTCTGAGATGCTGAACATCTCTGCTTACAGTTGATTGGTCTATTTGTAGTTCTTCAGCAACGTCCCACTGACTATAGCCTCTGACAAGGGACTGCTGCACTTTATTGCGTCTCAACTCTACCATTTTTCCTTTCTTGTTGTTACTAGTAGAAGACAAAGACCTATTTATTATCCTAGATTCTAGGCTTTTAGCTTTATGCATCTCGGACCTTAAATTATTCTTAAAAACTTATTTGAATAATTAGTATTAGAGTATGATTAATTGGTACTAATGATTCGTGCATTCTAACCATAGAATCTTACAAGTACCAGAATCAATCCATCTCTTTTACTTTTTCTTCATGTTCTCTGAAGTGCTCTTAAAAAAAGCCGATGTATTTCCATCTCTTTTGCGTGTGACTTCGTTGATTACATCTGCTTCTTCTTCTTCGGTTGATAGATTGTCATTTCCTCTTCTAGTCGGTTTTATATCCAACATGAATTTACTTTTGAATTTTCTCAACAGATTCGGATAATATGACAGTTGCTTACTCGAAATAACTGAATAAAATCCTAAAGTTCATTGTTAACCTCATCCTTTAGGTCCAGATCTTCTTCTTTATTTGGCTTATTTTCATCTTCAACTATTGTATGTTGTCGCTCAATTATTGTATTTATCCTCCTCTCTGTCTTTTTCTGCACGTAAAAGATAGTAACACCAACTATGACTGTAGATATGATGCCGGCAATCCCAAGTACTGAGATTGTTAATGTCTCAGATAGCTTGTTGATAGTGTCCTCTGACATTTGTAATAGTAGAATCAGGTTGACACCAACAGCAATGCCTACCAGAAAGCTTATTCCTTGTTCCTGAACTAATTTTTTAAGATAGTTAAAGTATCTTTTCCTATTGTTGAAGAAACCTTTTGCTTTGGGTATGAATGATGGATAAAACTTAATCTTCATGCTCTTATACGTCCTATTTTCCATTCTCTTCATATGGTAATCTATAATTCAACATAGGTTGGTTGAATTGAAAAGAAACTAACCTAAAAAATCTTCACATTATAGGTGAATAACATAAATAGGAATGTCAGGTTTATTATTAACTGCTCATGACGGCCTTAGCATAACTGGAAGCGTAGCTATTGGTGTAGTTAAAAAATCTCAATGTCCTGTTGAAGTGATGTCCTATTTACAACCTGAGGAGTTGAGAACGACCTTAAAAATTTAAATTCTAAAGTGTCTCTAAGTCCCTAATGAATGATGACCAAAGAGGTCAGCCAGATCTTCCGGAGAATGTCAAGATAATGCCAGATGAATTGGACTTTGTAAAGCCAGATAAGACCCATCCTGAGATCGTTAACCCGAAATTAAAAGAAACATACCCAAGGGAAATTTATGCCCTGAAGATTGATGCCAACCACATAAAGATAGACGGCCATGAGTTCCTAATAGTTCATGACAAACTCATTACAACAGACAGACTAGAGATTGCAGGTAAGTTGTACGAATGGGCCAACAGAATGGAATGTGCAGCCAATGCAGCAACACGTGCTCCAGATAAAATTAATGATGATCTGTTAATAAAATACAGGAAACTCATTGCATTATTGGAAGAGCATGAGATGTTAGATAAACTATGAAAGCTGGCTTTACATTTCTATAGCTTAGTCGAAATACATAATGTCTCGTTTGGTTGTAAATCTTAATGATATTTTTCCGGTTGTCAGTTTCAACTATCGCATCAATCTTTTTTCCAAGCTAAGTATTTCACTTTGGTGCATTAGCGAGGTTTTTATTATATTCCTTATATCTGATTGAGGATATGTCTTATGCGGACAGTCCCCAAAAGACTGTTGTATTGGAAGGTGTAGGTAGTATAACGGAGGCATTAAATGGATTGTACTCTAGGGTGCGGAATCGGTGCGATGGTTACGAAATAACTTCTGGAATTCCTCTTATGACTCAGTCAAATAAGATAAAAGGATTATTGATTAATCTTAGAAAAAGAGGGGTAAGGATACGCCAGATAACTGAAATTACCAAAGACAACGTGATCTATTGCAAGCAAGCAATGGAAATTGTAGAGCTTCGGCATCTGGAACATGTCAGAGGTGGTATGGAAGTGAATGATGATGAATTTATGGTTACAGGAAACCCTGAGGATCCGCAGACGATAGCTTATTTATCGAAAGACACAGGGTCATCCACAAGAACTAATACATCCTCATCACCTCAAGTGATATACAGCAATGTTAAACAACTAGTAGAACAGCAACAATCTATTTTTGATCTTCTCTGGAGCAAAGCTATACCAGCAGAACAAAGAATTAAAGAAATTGAAGAGGGTAAAAGTCCTTCCGAATCTAAGGTATTGTATGGATCAGAGGATACGACCAATACCATTTTGAATTTTTTATCCAATGCAAAAAGTCGCGTAAATATCTGTGCAGACCATAAATCTCCCTCTATAGCTATCGGATTCGACGTCTTTAGGAGTTCGTTATTAGATACTATGAATACTCTGAATATGAATTCAAGGTTTCTTACTGAAATTACCAAGGCTAATTTGCCTAATTGTAAAGAACTCTTAAAAGTAGTAGGACAACTCCGCCATCTTGATAATATTAAAGGAAACTTCGCAGTCAGCGAATCTGAGTATATATCTACTACGGATTTAGAAGAAGGAAAGCCAATTGCTCAGCTTATTTACAGCAATGTAAATGATCTGGTAGAACAGCATAAGTATCTATTTGAGATGTTATGGGATAAGGCAGTCCCTGCAGAACTAAAGATAAGAGAAATTGAAGAAGGAGTGGTTCCCTACAAGACAAAGGTGCTAGATAATTCAGAAGAAATTATACAAGAAATAGGTAGGTTGGCCTCTGACTCAAATGAACTGGCCACTTGCTTGACTGCGGGGGGAATACTCTATAGTCATTACTATTTTTTTAATATCAAGAAAAAGCTATTAGATAAACAAAGGAAAGGGGAGCACATGGGTATACGATACGTTACTAGTATAGAGAAGGAGAACCTAGAAATTGCAAAATTATATCTCGACAATGGTATACAAATCAAACATTTCAGGACCCTGCCACCAATGAGCTTTGTGGTATCTGATAAGGAAATAGCGGCGACAATAGAAAAGATGGAAGGCGGAAGAGTAGTTGGAGGTCTCTTAATTAGTAATGAACCCGCATATGTCAAGCATTTCACTGCAGTCTTTGAAGAACTGTGGAAAACTGGAATTGATGCCATAGATAGAGTAAGGGATATTGAAGAAGGTGTTGATTTAGCCGACATAGAAATCATCGCAAATCCTAGAGAAGGAATAAGGAGAGCATGGCATATCATAAAATCTGCACGGGAAGAAGTATCAATAATCTTTTCTTCTGTGAATGCTTTACGCAGACAAATCCAAATGGGAGGAGCACAATTGCTAAAAGAGGTATCAGAAAACTGTGGTGCCAATATAAGATTACTGGTTCCTTCCGATATTGAGAATGATGATAATCGTATTATAACTAAATTAGTAGATGGATTGAGGTTAGTGTGTCCAAAGGTAGATATTCGAATTATTGACAAAAGTTTCCGGACACGGATTACCATAGTAGCCGTAGATGAAAGAGAATGTATCATTATTGAACTAAAGGACGATACCAAGGATGTTTCGCACGCCGCAGCAGGTTTATCTACATATTCTAATAGTAAGTCGATTGTTTCTTCTTATACTTCCATTTTTAAAAACCTATGGAAACAAACAGAGTTGAATGAACAACTAAAAATACATGACAAGATGCAAAAAGAACTCAATGTAGCCGCACATGAATTAAGAACACCAGTACAACCACTGATAATGAGTATTGAATCGATGAAGCGTTCTTTTCCAAACGACGAACGAATTTCTATCATCCTAAGAAGTGCTGAAAGGCTGCAGAAACTAGCTAATGATATTTTAGATGTAACTAGGATCGAAGGTAATACGCTAAGACTGAGCTTGGAAATAGTCGATTTGAATGAGATTATTATAAGTATTTGTAGAGACTTTGGAGTGATTGGTAGTAGCAATAATATTTCCAATAATAAGGGAATAAAATTTAGTTACAAATTTAACAAGGGTGGCAAGAAACAGAAAGCAGGAAAGAGAGTAGGAGCCATCCTTGTGCAAGCGGACAAATCCAGACTGATTCAGGTTGTTTCTAATCTGGTAAGCAATGCTGTTAATTCTATCAAAGAACTAGAACAGAGGAAACTAGTGAAGAAGGGCAGACAGACTCGATTGGCAGTGAAAGTACAACAAAACACGCAAGATGATGAAGAAAGCACAATTTCTATATCTGTGGAGGAAAATTCTTCAGGATGTCAAGCGATTGTCAGCATCAGAGACTCAGGCATTGGCATAGATCCTGAAATCCTCCCAAGGCTATTCTGCAAATTCGCTACGAAATCATTTGACGGTATTGGTCTTGGATTGCATATATGTAAGGGGATAATTGAAGCCCATGGTGGTAATATATGGGCAAAAAACAATTACGATGAACAAGATAAAGGAGCTACTTTCTCATTTAGCCTGCCATTAAAATCTTCTTAAGACATGTTGCTAGAGTTTATTTCATATCCATTTTAAAACATAAACTTGAGACCTGTGGTTATATCTCAGTTGAAAAGCTAATTGCTAAAGATAGTAGAAATGTTTATCACCCTATAATATAACTAGAAATGAACTAGAAAAGCAAGACATAATCCAAGCATGCCTTGTTAGGAGAGGTTCTGGATCATATACTATAATAACACAGTCTCAGTATATAGTTTAGGTTAATTTAACTTTGTGTCTTTAAGCTGATAAATACTGCGACTATAAAACTACTATTTGAATCAGTTCTCTTCTAACTAATCCGATGTACCCCGAAATGAACCGGTTCATATGACCTCAGCCCAAATATATGCGTAGTTGATTTATGATCCGAGATGAGATACAGAAGAGATCTGCTTTTGTTAATGCCTACAATAGCAGCAATATTTTTCATCACAGACTACAACGTCTTTTTCGATTCTAATGTACAAGCCGAACGACAATCGCAAAGTACGAATACTGTATGTAATGGTGAACAGGATTCATGCTTTACAACTTTCTGTTCTAACGACCAGCCATGCCAGACTTTCCCATCCAATCAACTTCCGTCTATTGTGCAACCGGTTGAAGAAGGTACTGTTATGCAACCGGTTGAAGTGTCCCAGGAATATATAGAAGCAACTTTAGAAGTTTGTGATGATGGTCAAGATAACGATGTCGATGGTAAGGTAGATACCCAAGATGAAGAATGTAATGCCACATCATCTTCCTCTCCATCGCCAATTCAAGGGCAATCGATGTCTGAGGATCAGAAGGAGGGAGAAGACGATAAGCAGCAGTCAGACAATGATAAATTCGAACGACCAAGTCAAGAGGATCGTGAAGAAAGCGGTGAAGGTGATGAGGGGGAAAAAGATGAAGATGATAACAATGAACAGCAAGATGAAAATGATGATAACTAAAGTCTGTCTCCTAACAACCTTTTATTCTCGACCAATGACACATCATCCCACCAAGTGAGTTGTAATAAATATAGTAGGATGACCGTTCATCCTGGCACCGACCGGGACTTGCCCTTCCCTTGTCTATATCTTGAGTCGGCTGAACTCTCCCATGATGCAGTTGGGGAGATCAGATCCATGAACTGTCGGTGGAGTACGCATGCACTTATGTTGACAATGTCCTCCTTAGGTACTTCGGTATTATTTAGCTGGAAGATCTCCAAATGCGGCGCCCCCTTCTTCCTAAACAGCTCATTAGCTTGCCTCTCGAGTTGCATCATCGCATTGTGGTTCTTTGTATGTACTCCGTAAACGAAATGAACGAGCTAAGTTGCGCTTTCTTGCTCCGATTCCACTCCGTTTGATTTACTCATGGTTAGCGGTATACTATTTGTAGTTTAATAGCATCTAAGGGAAAAAAGTATAGTTAATTCAACAC
>JBPCNB010000221.1:0-4414 GCA_051001675.1 Nitrososphaeraceae archaeon
TCGTCATTGTGGAGCTGAATATATAGTATATCCACCTGATGACGTTCATTCAGAATCTGATGTAAATGAAATTGCTGATAGTATCGGTATTCCTTATCACTGCATAAAATGCGGTAAGGAAAATAAATTGTATTGGGGAAAACCTATGACTTAGCAATTTTTTGTATTTTTCATTCTATTCTATAGTATAGAATTCGGAACTCTCGAGTAAACCCGAATATACATAACTGAGCAAAATAGGATCAAATCTATCACACATGATATACAATTGGCGTAATCTAGTTACAAAACAAGCACTATTACAACATATTTTTATGATAATGTTTCTTCAGTCTTTAATTAACCCATTGTTAATACCACCAGATACTACAATACATTTTTTAGCTCCAGAAGAAAGTAGAAACCTTGGTAACATCATTTGTTCCTTTGGTATTATGCAATAATCGGTTTGGTTGGGGGAATTGTTTCAACTCTTGTAATGACATTAACCGAAATCATATCATGGCAAAAGTGGGGTCTTCGTGGTGTTTTTGAGTGGCATGAAAATCAAATCTTGTCTAAGCGATTGCTTCGTATTTCAGATGAGAGCGATACTAAGAATATAATTCATTTCAAAAGCATATTCTTTCTTCATTTTCTGAACGGTATTCTGGCAGGAATTGCTTTTCCGTTTATTATTAATTCATTTGGATTCTTGGGGCTTTCCAATATCATGTCCATATACTTGCTAGGGATAGCTTATGGTTTTATGTTATGGATTGTTACCCTTGTACCAATACATAAACCAATAACTGGATTGTCGCCATGGAATCACCCCCTGGGGCACCTACCGGCACTTGCAAGTCTGGGTGGGCATATCATGTATGGAATCGTTCTTGGAATTGTGGTAGACTTTTGGTTGTAAAACGTATCAATTCATAATAAGAGGTTTTTGGGTCGTCGCTAAGCTGAGACCCTCACTATTATGAAGCGCAACTAAAAAGTTGAAGAACAGGAATAATATTTGGCTAAACTTTTGAAACATAAAAACAATCCACAAACATTTTGAAGGTTAGACAAGGTTTTTGAAACAAGATTAAGCGGTAAGGTACAGGGCGTTTACTTTAGACGGCCAACCCAAAAAAGTTACATTATTACTGTTCCCATGTAGGAGTTGGAGCCTTCATTTGGCTTTGCCCGAAGAATACCCTTCACATGATAAATGGAATTGAATACTGTGCTGTTGAGATTACATGTTATGGTGTTACGCAATATGGGATACAAGCTTGTGGAGACGAGGCTAGAGAGCTTCACAAAGAAGCACTCGGGCACTACCGGGTACTAGATCTGACTTGTTGTTACTCACTCTAAAACCTCAATTTGACTTTATATATTTGAGTACCTCGTAATGGGAGTAGTGTCAAAAAATACTGACTCTGTTACTAGCAGCATCATAGTAATGAGTGAACCAAAGACTTTACATGATGCTGCTCTGGAAATCATTTCAGAGGCTAAGAAGACGTTTGACTGTTGTGTAGATTCTAAGGGTCTTTCTTTTCTGAAGCAAAACGAACAGTTATGGAATGCGATAGCCGGATTAAAAAATAAAGGAGTAAGTTCTAGGTTTATCACTGAAATCTCTCAAGAGAATAACTATAATTGCAATTTACTCATGCATCATGGTGAGGTTTTTCATAACGATAGTGTGAAAGGAAACTTCATGATAGTGGACGGAATGAGGTATTCGTATTATGTCATAGAAGAAAATAGTCCTAGAGAAACTCAGAAAGTAAGAGAGTCATATTATACTCAGGTTAAACCATTTGTAGATGCTCAACAACACCTATTTGATAATCTTTGTTGCACATCGATTCCTGCCAGAGAGAAGATTAGAGAAATAGGACGAGGAATTAAAGGAGATTTTGTTGAGGTTGTTCAACCGGCGTCTAAAATCCAAGATATCACTCTAGAACTAATAGAATCCGCTACATATGAGATACTAATGTTATTCTCAACAACTAACTCATTTTATCGAGCAGAGTATGGCGGAGTGCTGAACTCATTGTGGAAAGCATCAGAGCGCGGCGCGACAGTTAAATTGCTAATACAAGGAGCAGATGACGACAACCGACTATCAGAAATAATACACAAGACAGTCATGCAAAGAAACTCGTCGGTAAATATCCAATACATTACCAAGCCATTAGAAACCAAAATTACAAGTCTTGTAATAGACCAAGCAGTTTGTCTAGTAATAGAAGTTAATGACGATACAAAACAAACCTTTGAGGAGTCTACAGGAGTAGCTATTTATTCGAATAACGAACTAAAGATTTCATCATCTCTTACTTTATTTGAAACTCTATGGATACAATCAGAATTTGAGAAGCAAAATAAAATAAAACAAGCGTACTTTCAGATGTTCAAGGGTTTTGAACTAAAAGATGAGTTGTATGTTCGACGGTGGTCATTTGAACAGCAAGATCAAACAAAGAAATAATATAGATAGCATAAGTATGGCGATATATTTTCCCACATATGTTACGACAAACCTTGGGGAACGGAGAGGAAAGAGAGAATATCTTCTGAAGTTACTTTTGTCATGGCTATACTTTGGTACTGCCATCAGTATGGTAACGGGTCCAGAAAGAATAAAGCTAGAAAAATATTGAATATTTCTCTCAATGTGTTATTGACGATTTTTTCCTTTCTAGTTTCTTTTCTTAGATAACGTAGAAAATATCTCGCTTCTAAGTTCGTCATATTCTGACTCTTGTTTATCTGTTCGAAGGTTTTCCATTTTTATTTTCAACTGTTGTATGAAACCCTTATGATATATAATCTAGTTATGTGAACTTATGAGAAATTATACTTGCTTATGATAGTAATAGAATAGTAGAATCAATAGGGGCATCATAGATATCCCGGTTAGAAAATAATAATGCCTGCCTTCAAGCTCATGGAGCACATGTAACCAACCCATATCAACAGCCATCTTTTAGCCCATCTAGCTGAATGCATACCCGCGTTCAGGTAAGAGTTTATTTAATGATTTCTCGTTATTGATACTGTCATTTCCACAATAGTCAAGGCCTTATCAACCTATCAAAACTCCCTTCTTTCTGTCCATCATCTTCGTCTACCAATTTTTCATTTTTTGTAAAGGGGGTATTACAATGGCTGCATGTATGAGATATTACCAATGTAGACTAATACTAGGCAATCTAAGGCCAACTGCAAAGTTTCTGGAGGTAATGCTAAGATTGGGAATAAATCCCTTGGTAGAGTCCTGTTCTAAAACTGAACAGCAAATACACATATCCTGCTTAGAGGAACCTAGATTGTATCCACGAAGGATCGTAATGAATGTAGTAAAACCAGCAAGAGCATATCCCATGGCATAGGCTGTAACGATACCAAAAGGATTGAAACCAAACAAGTATAGTCAAGTATTTTCGCATATTTCTGCTGCCATGATACAAAGGATTTCGATTCAAGTGCAGCTGCGTATAGACCTTTTACATGTCCAAGATATCTAAATAATGAAAAAAGTTGTCGATTTCCATTTATTTGTTGTTTATGAAAGCTAACACAACAACAATCAGACTTCCTATAGTTTACATTGAATATAGTTTTACTTAGCACTTTCTTGCGGGGTACATTGGGCATACTGCACACCTTAGTTTCATTGGAATATACTCTTCGATCTGGATGGAGTAGTATTAAAATCTACATCAAGGCGATACGCCGTAAGCTAAAAGCCACAAGCGAAGAAAAGATAATAATGACCGCTAGGACTTGTTCATTTCAGGATTTGTTATCTTCACGCTATTTTTGTTCTTTCCCTTTTTTCAAGATATCGAGAACATCTTTAATTGTTCCTGTCTAAGGATATGTATTAGGGGGGCGTCAAGCTGAAAAAGTTTTTTGTTACAGCAGTAATAGTAGCAATAAAGCGCTTTTGTTACGGGCCCTTGTACTCTACCACAGAATAGAAAGCATTTTTGCCTGCATGATCAAAATTCAGATTTGGAGTCGTGATGTGCATTATCTTTGTTTTTGCTGCCTCTGCAAGTTTCCAGACTATTCCTTTTAGTAGCTGGATTTTTGTGTCCTGTTCCTCTCCAGTAACTGGATTTTTGAAACTTTCAACCTCTACGTTTACAACACCTGGCACAGAAAAGCTACTCTTTTTCCCATCTATTTTAGCGTTAATATCAACGAATTGTGGTTCAAGAAAATGACTGAACGTACCGGCAAATAATGCAAAAGGACCATCTCCTTTCGCTTGTCCTGAAACAATCTGTATAAGCGACTTTCTTTGTTCTTCATTCGCTTTATTTGTAATGAACAGCAAATTAGTACCATTACCTTCATGGATAGCTTTTGGCCATGATTGTGCAAGGATAAAATCAACACCATCAAGTTTGGTATT
>JBPCNB010000222.1:0-9573 GCA_051001675.1 Nitrososphaeraceae archaeon
GGTTAATAGTATGCTTGATAGGAATGTAACTAAAGCTTTCTCCGATGTATATGAGACTCATGATAAATTCCAGGTTAACATGCGGAAGGCGAGTATTGCTCTAGCCGTTGGCAGAGTAACAGAAGCAATAAAAATAAGAGGTCTGTGGCCTTAGTTGTTGGCCTCCTCAAAGTAGGCCCTTTCGCGGGGTATCTTATAACTCAGTCAGAGAAACAAATTTGAATAAAATCAATTGTTCAATTGTTAATCCGTGGAAAAGGAATGTCCACATGAGCAGCTCTTAGTTATGTTAGGGTTGTTTATTTTGAAACCTGATCCCATTAAACTCTCGATATAGTCTATATTTGCTCCCTTGAGGTAATTTTGGCTGTAATTGTCTATCAGCACCTTAACTCCATTCTGCTCAAGTACGTAGTCATCCTCATCAGATTTTTCTTCAAATCCCATTCCATACGATAGGCCCGAACATCCTCCCCCCGACACATACACGCGTAAGAACAGGGTATCCTTACCTTCTTGCTTCATGAACTCAGATACTTTTTCAGCAGCCTTAGGACTTATAGTTACAATTTGGGTTTGTTCAGCGCTTTCCATTATAAGTAATTTATTAAATAAATATAATAAGCTTTCCTCGTTACACGAAGTAACCTTACAATAGCGGATACTTTCTAGCCTGGTAGTTGTGCTTGCTTGATGCCAGAAATGGTCGACCATTTAGCAATACTGCCTGCCGAAGTCACCCATGTGATAACCGAATGATACACTGGTACATTTGTATCTTCTATGCGCTTAGAGATCTTTTGTGTGAAAGGTCCCCCCATGGCTCCGACGAGAATGGGTTTCCTTCCTTGCTTCTGAAAACTCTCAAGAATATCAACAATGCTCTCTTCTAAGGGATCGTCTTGAAATACAAACCATGGCATAATTATGTCCACGTTGGGGTCATCCATGAAAGCCTGGATGGCGATCCTATAGTCATCAGCCGTAGCAGAGCCTGTGATGTCGCATGGATTACCTATGACGTATGTAGGTGGATAATGATCCTTTAGATGTTTTAGAGTGTTGTCGCTGATTTCAGCAACTGCTAGCCCAAGCCTCTCAAAGTTATCTATAGCTGCAATGACTGGTCCGGCGCCGTTTGTGATCATAGCAACTCTATTCCCTTGAGGTACTGGCTGCCATGCAAGCGACTTTAAAGATCCTGTAAGCTCCTCGTAACTATCCACAGAAATAATGTGGGCCTGTTCTAATGCTCCTCTTACGACGTTATATGATCCGCCAAGCGACCCTGTATGTGAAGCTGCCTGTTTCGCACCTCGTGTAGTTCTGCCGTTCTTGAAGACTACAATGGGTTTTTTCTTCTCTAATATTACTTTCTTGGCCGTATTCATAAATTTCCTTCCATCTCCTAGCCCTTCAACGTATAATCCAATTACTTTCGTGTTTTTATCTTCACCAAGGTACCATATCATATCTGCTTCATCAACATCGGATCTATTTCCGTATGAGACCATCTTGCTCATTCCAAATGCATCTGAGGTTTCCATGAATGCTATCCCGACAGTCCCGCTTTGAGATAAAAATGCAACTTCACCTCTCTTCGGTCTTACCATCCTTTCATGACCTTGGAATGCGCAATCTAGCCTATTATCTGCATTAAACATGCCAATACAATTAGGTCCGATAATTCTTACTTTCAATTCTGCAGACAGGGCTTTTATTTGGTTCTCGATTACTGCGCGGTCCCCCCCCAGCTCTTTGCCCCCGCCAGAGATAATAACCATATTATGGATATTTTTCTTCCCGCAGCTTCTCAGTAGATCCGGAACAAATTTCAGGTCAACTGTCACGACCACAACGTCAATGGGTTCGTCGATCTCGTCAAGGCTCTTGAATGCTTTAACACCCATAATTTCTTGATATCCTTTTGCATTTACTGGAAATACCTTTCCCTTGTAGTCATGTTTAGCCAGGCTTTGTAAGACAGAATTTCCGACTTTTCCTGCTTCTGGTGATGCTCCAACAAGTGCAACAGATTTGGCATTGAAAAAAAGATCCATATAACTCGAATCAGGTTCCGCGTTTGATATCGCTTGATGGTTTGGTTTCTCTCTTAAAAGAATCTTGGCGTCGACAACAAAGTAATCGTCTGGATAAAGGATGATGGGATTAAAATCAACAGACTCATAATAAGGCGCAGCGTCTATTCCCAACTTACCTATTTTCATTAGCATATCCGTTATCATATCTGTGTTAATAGGTTCAGAGCCTCTGAAACCCTTGAGCATACTCTTGCCCTTGAGACTCTCGATCATCTGCTTGACGTCTTCTCGCGTAATGGCAAGTACTCGAAATGTTACATCTTTGAATATTTCAGCATAAATCCCTCCTAGACCGAACATAATCACAGGCCCGAATTGAGAATCGTTTTGTAGACCGACAATGATTTCTAATCCTTGCGGGACCATTTTTTCCAAAATCACTCCCTTGGTGTGATATTTGGATGCCAATCGCCCATGCATATCATCGAACGCGTTGCGAACTTCCTCCTCTGTTTTAAGCCCAATCTGAACCCCGTTGACATCCGTCTTGTGCAATATTTCTGGAGAGACAATCTTTGCAACTAATGGAAATCCTAATTCTCTGGCTTTAGTTTCAGCATCATGAGCATTCTTAACTAGAGCATATGGAGGGACTTGAATACCATATTCGGTTAAAATAGCCTTGGCAGATTCTTCGGTTATAACTTTATAGTTATTTCTCGTAGCCTCGTCGTATACCTGTTTAATCTTGTCTGTTTGAGCCATAAGGACATCAAAAAAGTTTATTTGCCTTCTAATTAACTTTACGTGATAAGTTATTGTCCTCATACAAACAAATGCAATTTTAAGTCTTAAATCCGTAATTTATCGACATTAACACTCGCAGCCATAGTTTCGTACAGATCTCCTCTTGTTCCGTCAGAAAAGCGCTTGACTATAAAAAGGACCAGTCAAAATACTATCGCCGTCAACCCTACGTTGGGAGAAAGCCATTGCCAGTCTTTGGTGAGATTCTGATCACATTAAGCCACAATATCCGATTATCATGATGGATAACAGTTTCTAGGTCAAAGGTATACTGACATATTTAGTCCCTATTTATAGGCAAGAACAATGATTGCACCACCCATCAGACCAGTCTGAAATTTAACTCTTGTAAATCGTGCGGCCAACAATGAATATAGTTCAGAATTTGTGGGCCACTTTTTAAATGTACCATGGAGGGTCTTGAATCTAAGGCCTGCCTGGCCAGCAACAAAAAAAGCAATTACTGCAAGGGCATATTTTAGATAAAAAGAAACTAGGAATCTGAGAAATGTATTATTAGGTTTGCCGAGGTCGACGACAACAAGAATTCCGCCTTTTTTAAGGACACGATACATTTCTTTAACTGCAGCATCTAGTTCTATCGCATCGCGCAACGAGTAACCACATAAAACCGCATCGAAGACTTGATCCTTAAAAGGCATATACTCAAAGATCCCCGATGAGAGGGTTTTATCTAAGGAAGCCGGCAAGAAATTCCTTGTAGCTGAAAGCATCTTTGAAAGGGGGTCATATAGAATTATTTCTAATCGTTGGTCTGTCTCATAGGCGGCTATTTTTGACATATTTCCAAAGCCAGATCCAGCATCAAGTACCTTGTTGCCGGGGTTAATAGAACCATGAATCCCCTTTAGTCGATATTTGTTGGCTTTACCAAGAGAAATAGCCATATTAACTTTGTCGTAGACGGGAATAATTGAGTGGAGCACGCTTACAACTTCCTTCCAATATTGATATCCCAAACCAAACAAATTGTCCAATCAACAATTGTTCTCGCGATCTATATGGATTCTCCTATCAGAACTAAGTTATTGTTACTATGTTGGATTACAGATATTGCCTTTCCCGCAGATATCTATGAACCATTGTTATCAAATCATCTATTTCCTATGCGGAATGGGTGGTCTAACATATTCCCACTATTCCGAGAAATGGTTCCCAGTTCCCGAATGAGTATTTTATATAATAGCTAGAAGCAACAGGTATTGTTCTTGGCACATTGACTAGCAAGAGGGGAAGTCGGAAATTTGCACCATATAAGAAAATGGCGATATATGCGACGATTGGAATCATAGCTGTTGTTGCAGTCACGACATTACTGACATATCAAGATAAACGAACACAGGAATCTTCGATGTCGACAACAAATCAGGTTGAGGAATCAAAGCAAATCGCGATAGAAAGATTTCAGAAACAATTCTGTGGAGTCGATTCTAAACCGAATTCCAACAAATATGTAACAGAAATACAGTTGCCAAATAATTGCGAGATGCCTTTAGGTGTTCTCGTCGACACAAATAACAGCAAGGTTTGGTATGTATCGACAAAAAATGGTTCACTTGGTAGCTATGACTATAGGGAGCAGAGATTTGATAAGGGACACATTATACCATTGTGGAAACCTCGCGACAACCCGATAGAGTCTTCTCAAGTATGGACTATGAAGATTGATAAGAATGGAGGTATCTGGTTTACAGATGAGAAACAAAATTCTTTATGGAAGTATGACACAGTATCAGGCAACTTCGATATTTTTAGAATTCCAGCTACATCTGAATCGTTTGGTTCTATTTATCCAGTTTCTCTTGACTTTGACTCGAATGGCAACATATATTTCGTAGGAATCAGATCCCCTTCCCTTTGGTTTGGAAACACAACAGAAATGTCCAATAATACATCTAACGGCATTTCAGAGATCCCTATTCCTCTGGACGGCTTCAAAGGAGTTGATCGTGATCTAATAAGCACTGGTTCAATAGCCGTTGACAACAAGGACAAGGCTGTCTGGATTACAATGTTAGCATTCGGCTACAAGGGACAAATTTTGAGATACAATACCATTAATCAGACATTCGACACTTTTGATCTACCAAGTCAGCTGAACTCACCTGTGGGAATAGTGTTAGATGATAAAAGAAACCTCTGGGTTACAGACCACGGCACTAGCATATTCTTTAACTTCCTACCCGAGAATAAGAGTATAACTGAATTTGCAACATCAAAGGCATCAGAACGAATATTTGGACGTAATGAAAGTTTTTCGGATGGGGCGTACACGTTACCGTACTGGATTCATAAAGCTGACGATGGGTCTTTGTGGTTTAATGAACATACAGGTAACAAGATTGCACATTTTCTTCCCAATAATAATACGTTGATAGAATATTGGATACCTTCACAAAATAGATTATTTAGTCAATGTGATCCTGAGAGCATAATTGTATGTGGAATAGCAAATGCATTGCAACTCTCTGTCGGAAGCAGTAAGGTAAGCGGCGGCGACAGTGAGGTTTCTTATCCTAAGGATCAGAGAAGCAATGAAGTCTGGTTTACGGAATGGTCAGAAAATAAAATTGGTAAAGTAGACCACAGCCGAAATCTTCCGTTTTCTGTCCAGACATCCCAGCAAGAAATCACAATAAGAAAAGGGGATTCAGCAAGCATCGATGTGTTTATTACACCATCATCGTTAATCTCGGCAGATAGGGTTAATATGACAGCCTCATCAACTTTCACGCCCACAGGAGATTTTGGAAATTCATCTTGGTCGTATAGTGAAGAATCTGTCTTATTAAGCGATGGCAAGACAAAATCTGTAAAATTTGTTATCGGTCCTTCACCAGACTTGAGCACAGGAAGATATATGCTCATGTTAGGAGCCCAAGACTCGTCCGTAACTTACCTGAAAGCAATAGCAATTAATATTGTCTGAACTAGGTTACGTGGTGGCTGGGATGTTTGACGCCTATTCGACCCTCTATATTGTTCCTTTGTTCGGAATAAAAAAAATCTAGTGCTTTTGTGAACTGGAATCGTACGAGCTACAACTACTTGTAGCTTCGTGATTATCTATTCTCTAATGCATTTAAACCTGGCATCTCGTCAGCAGCGAGAAATCTTAGCGTTGCGCCGCCACCAGTCGAAACGTGGCTTACCTCACTTTCTGTAACTCCAGCCCGTTTCATCGCTTCTAGTGTGTCCCCCCCTCCAATTAGAGTCTTCGAACCACGCCAGAAAGCCAAAGCCATGCTCTTGGCAACGTTTATCGTCCCATTTGAGAACGCACCAATTTCGAAAAGACCCATAGGACCATTCCAAAAAACTGTTCCTGCTCCGTTGCCCCCTATCTCGAGTGAATAGCGCTGTACGGTTTCATTGCCTATATCAAATCCTGCCATACCTTCTGGTATGTCACTTTTTACCATTGTGGTGAAGTTATTATTTCTCGAAGATGCAACTAAGTGATCCGTAGGTAGCAGGATTTTAGAACCAAACTCTGAAAGCGCTTTGGTTACCCAAGGCAGATGATCGTAGTCGACAATTGAGTTGCCGATATTAACTCCTTTTGCCTTTAAAAAAGTATATGCGGCACCGCCCCCGATTAGCAATTTATCCGCCTTAGGGAGTAAATTTTCAAGAGCACCTATTTTGTCCTTTATTTTAATTCCCCCTATAACTAAAGAAAAGGGCTTAGTTGGATTTTCTTTTATCATTGAGAGGTAATCGATTTCTTTGTCAAGGTTTAAGCCTGCCAGCCTTGTCTCAAATAATCGAGCTGCTCCGTACGTTGAAGAATGTTTTCTGTGAGACGTACTGAAAGCGTCGTTAACATAAATATCTGCCAATGAGGCCAAGGCTTCACAGAATCCGGGATCATTTGCTTCTTCTTCTTTATGAAACCTAAGATTTTCGAGCAACAAAACGTCTCCAGGTTGGATTTCTGATGCGACCTTGTTTACCATTTCACCAATGCAGTCCTGTACGAACCTGACTTTTGACTTGGCTAATATTTCAGATAACCTGGCGGCAACGGGGGCAAGGGAAAATTTGGGGCCCGGGAAATCCGGTCTACCAAGATGAGAGGCGAGTAATACCTTTGCTCCTCTCTTAGTCAGGTATTCAATAGTGGGAAGCGTCATACGAAGACGGTAGTCTTCTCCCACCGAACCGTTTTCTATATTCACGTTGAAATCGACTCTGACAAGAACTTTTTTATTCCTAAATTTAGAATCCTCAAGATCTGAAATTACCCGGAGAGTCATATCTAGTTCTCTTCTTAAGGTTACATTCTTTCATTGAATAAATCTTGTGATAACGGTTGTATGTATCGACAGGTTATTTTTCGGTCAAGATGGCAGCGGAGATTATTGCCCTGGTCTATCTAGTTTTTTGACGAGCCTATCGCTAAATTGACTTTTTCGTGTTCTTAAATTATGAATAGATAGAAGCGACGTAAAGCAATTACTACTTGATGCTGCAATGAGAGAATATACAAATTTACTATATTTATGATCAGCCTAAGGCAAGTTGTGTAGATGCCTTCAAAAATAGTTTCTACAATCGGTTATCATATTGTTTTAAATAGTTATTCTTCTGTCTTGTGCGTCATATCCTTAAGAGGTGTTACACGAACTAGGATAGGACAACCCAATTTGCTAGAAGCTACCTTAAAGGCATCTTTTGCAAGAGCTAGATTTGTAGCTGTAACATATGCTTCATATATTACTTGGTCAGGTCGAATTCTCGCAGCTAGTCCTGTGGCCTTACCAAATGCTCTTCGCATCCCTTCCTGAAGACGGTCAGCTCCGGCTGTTGCTATCATTTTGTTCTCTCTGAGAAGTACATGAGGATAAACTTTCAGAGATGAAAAAAAGCTGGTCTCACCGGCTGTTGCCATAGTCTTGTTTGCGGCTAATCTCGCCGACTCGAGGGCATTGTGTCTTATTTGAATCTTTTCGGTTGCAAGTAGCTCTACTTTATAGTCATAATAATTATCCTTATATTGGCCAGAAGAAAATCTCGCGATCTTAATCTGAGGCCTTCCTTTGATATATTCGCGCCTAACATAAGGCATGCCTCGAGGCTCACGATAGTTAACTCCTTTCATATAAAACACTACTTTTGAATGCTTAAATGTTATCTGAGTGTGATTTATTTGTTATGCCAGAATTTAGTGAATCGCCCTTCCCGGAACGCACTTCAATGGTTAACAGCGAGTTTCAACAATCAATTGAAGCAAGGCTCGACAGGAAACAACATAAAGTTATCGTTGATGACGAAAAACATCGCGATCAGCTAAGAAACAGGGGCTTTGGAGAAAAGGAAAATGGTGATCATGTTTTGAGATCCTATGAGGCACTTTATTTGAGTTATACCAAGAAACTAATAATGAGAGACCATGACAGCATGATCAATTTTGATGATCTTGTGAGAATTCTTCTTAAACGAGACAAACACGTTCTCACCAGATTCATGGTTTACCGCGATCTGAGAAGTAGAGGCTATATCCCAAAGGAAGGATTTGGATTCGGTGTCGATTTCAGGGTATATGAAAGGGGAGAATACGAAAAGAAGGCTGCCAAATATGTAGTCTTTGGTATAAGCGAAGGTACGAAAATCAGAGCAGAAAACCTAGCTGAGACGATTGATCATATTACAAAAATGGGGAAGGATGC
This sequence comes from Nitrososphaeraceae archaeon, assembly GCA_051001675.1. GTDB lineage: Archaea > Thermoproteota > Nitrososphaeria > Nitrososphaerales > Nitrososphaeraceae > TH5893. The sequence goes on from JBPCNB010000222.1 coordinate 8,543, forward strand.
AGTTGTTGCAGTGATCGAAAGGCGAGGCGAGGTCATTTATTACAAAATGTCAAAAGTAACCTTCCCTAATAATAAAAAAGTTATTGAACGGTTAAACCTTGAGAACAACTGAGGTTTGAAATGGCAAGGTCTTATTAAGATATCTTTAATAGCACTTTGAATATAATGAATACATGAAATTTAAACACATATACTGTCAGGATTGTAATACGCTTCTGGCCAAATACAATACCAGATATTTCTCAGACATCAATATTGCAGAACTTGTAAGAGTACACTATCATTCTCATATAAAAGATGGACATTCTTTGATAACTCGAACCGCAGACATTCTATGACATCCATCTGTAGAATCAAGGGAAATTTTTTCAATCCGTATCTTCTGAGATCGATGGTATAATATGGAAGAAAAAATCAGCACCCGAGTCCTTGCCATAGACAGACGTATTCGTTTCCCTGGGGTAGTAACGAACAGAGGTGAGGTGATTGAAGGTGGATTTCAACAACAGGTAGAACCGCTATTGGATCAGAAGAGGGAGCAACAGCTTTACCTTGACTCCTTGTCAGCAATAAGCTCGCTCAAAGAGTTTTCTGATAACTTGGGTAACGTTGTTTATAATATTACTGAATATAAAAAAGTTATCCTCATGACTATCCCGCTTAAGGAAAGTAAAATTTTATGTATATCAGTATCTCCTGACGTTGATATAACGAATCTAAAGAATGAAGTGTTCAGGTTAATAGGCCCCAGGAATTGAATAGGTACTGGACGGGATTTGTCACAGTAAGTCAGCCTTGTTTGTACCACAAGGAAAGGTTATTACCACTTTCTGACGATAAGAGATGCAGCTACAGGATGATGACGAGTACGATAGTCCCCCTATTATTCTGGCCACGAATGTAGCCGGGAAAAGATGAAGATATTATACCGGACTACTGAATCCGATAGCACAATTTGCAAATTGCTCCGGCCGGGATTTGAACCCGGGATCGTCGCCTTGAGAGGGCGAAATGCTTAACCGGACTACACC
>JBPCNB010000223.1:0-2461 GCA_051001675.1 Nitrososphaeraceae archaeon
GTGTAACCCATGTAGGTAATCAAAAATGTAACCGATCTGTGTAAGTACAACACCTAGCCATAAAGCTACTCTGAGAAAGGACTAGAATGCGAAGTACCCTTCTTTTTCAAGTCAAGAGAGGTTGACTGTGTATTGTCCAGCTTCAATTACAATATTATCCTCACATTCACCATAAGAGTATAGAAGTCTCAATAAATAAGATCATTGTCTAGGACAATAGCATTTGAACAAGTGTTTGTCTCCGCATGCTAAAGATGATATGGTCAGCTGCTCATTTAGGTCGGGTCTAATCTATATGAAATAAAAATTTGAAGGTCCTTGTTACGATCCAGATGATTGTCTAGGAATCTTATTCTTCATATTCATCGGTACATTCTAGGACCTCATAATCGGCTAAATTCTCTCCGAGCTCTTCTGCTTCATCTATACATTCTCGGATTTCGTCATCTGCTTTCTGGTACGCCACTGATGCTTTGAAGTCACTGTAATCAATGTGATCATCATCTAATTCTCCATCGTCAACGTCCCTTGCTAATTCTTCAACATCAGCATATTCATTGGCTTCTTTGTCATCAGCCCAAGCAGTTGGTAGCGTGGTAGCGGTTGTGAAAGAACTACCAGTGCCTCCCCATGCTAGAGAAAATACAGAGATAAATCCAGCCATGATAGCTATTTCGGCAATTAAGTTTCTTGAAGTCATCAAGGGCTAAATATCAGGCAGCTTAATATATAGCAATAAATTGCGATATTTTGAAAAACTTTATTGAATTAATATAGATACTTGGATTTATGACGATGTATAAAACATACATTTTTGATTCTACGTTGCTATCGGAGATTTTAAACAACACATTTTGACAAGATTATTAAGATTATTCCACAAGCTTAAACTCTAAGATTGAGAGTCGTGCCCCATTAGATAAATTCTTTGATATTCTAATTGAAATGCTCATAGATTTATTCAAGGCTATGTGAAATGTATTTTCGAAATATTGATTTGCGGCGGGGGAAAATTGCGTATTAGTGTTAATTAACCGGGATTATTTAAGACGATAAAGAACAACAATATGAGCAGTACGTCCATCTTTGTTGGTCGCGGCGATCATATCATTACGAAGCAATCGACCAAACAGGCAAAGGAATTTAGGAATAATATTTGCATTCTTATCATATTGAAGCGCAGCAAACAAAGTTATCATACCAATGACTAATCAACCTTCCTTTCAAGTCTTCGATTATTGCATGATTATAAAAAATACATTGCACCTTAATTAGCGCCATTACATACATCAACAGCCATTGAAAAACAAAGACGATTAGAAGCTATCATAAAGTAGGTAGCACAAGGTAAGAATGACTCTATTACTTATTTCTAGATTCCAGATTTACTTAAATTTGTCACAATTTGTATCAGTCACATGGATCTTGACAATGTAAGAAATATCAGAAGGGTTGCTTTTTAATTACCACCACCAACGGGTGCATTAGTTGTCTTCTGACATGAAAAGTAATCTTTCCCTTGTCATGATATACAACCTGACAAGAATCCTTCGTAATAAGCCCTGCCGTTATTACCACACTCATCGTACTTTGTTTGATTGTATGGTTGACTTTGTCCATCAGCAAAGCCGGCATTATAACAAGGGTCGTTTCTTTCGTCGCTGCCATATGCAGCCTTATTTCCTATTGATACAAAAGTGGTAAATATACCAAGAATTAAGGCTGTTACTATCATTACCATTTTTATGTTTGGTCCAGAATGAAACATGGTAAATGATATCTAATAATCATCTTAAAAGATTTTTTATAACAAAATACCGAATGGTTTTCTATAACTGGCTTCTAACATCGTTTCGGCGAGTCAATGCTGTTTGGTTCATATGTTTTAGACTGTGGCGTTGGACATGATTTTGTAATAATAACTGTCAAAGATACGGTAAATCGAGGCACAGTTGACCAGTCGCGATAACTAGCCTTTATTCTTATTCAACTTGAAATACACAAGATAACTTATTCATGATAGGGTGTAAATTCGGATATCGGCACGGTTATCCGAATGCACATTATAGGACTTGTGACAAAGAACCAAGATTTATTTGTCCAGGCCAAGAGATGATAATAGTTATGCCGGTTAATCAAAAGGTTGCTGTCGTTACTGGCAGTTCCACTGGTATAGGCTTAGAAACCTCTGTATCTTTCGCACGGAATGGCTTTCTCACATATGCAACTGTACGCAATCTTGATAGAAGCTCAATGATAAAGACAATAGCGGACAAAGAAAAGCTTCCGATCAAATTACTGCAGTTAGATGTTACTGATAACACTTCAGTCACGAATGCAATCCAAACTGTAGCCTCCGAAGCCGGGAGAATAGATGTTTTAGTCAATAATGCTGGTTATGGACTTGGTGGTGCATTTGAAGATCTTTTAGTTGAGGAGATTAAAGATCTGTATGAAACAA
>JBPCNB010000224.1:0-2617 GCA_051001675.1 Nitrososphaeraceae archaeon
GAGCATACTCTTATGTCCAGGTCGGATCAACAAAGTGTAAGCCTTCAATCTCGAGCAGCCAATGAATAAGCTAATGACATGTGACCATGTGGCAAGTGTGGCATAATAATCAAGGGCGGACCTCAGAAACCTAGGAAACACAAAAGGAACTCTACTATTACGAATTTTCCATTATAAACACAAAGACTATCATCTCAGTGTTAAATAGCCGTAACGCGATCTACATGTATGGCTGAAATAGAGCATCCTGAACGATATAACTGGTGGCTGAATGAACTTGATTCTCTTGGTATCAGCACACTGCAGAAAGATGGAATAAAGATCAGAAGAGAAGCTAGTGATTTGACGGATGCCGTGAAGCAGACACTTTATGAAGAGTATCTGGTAGCTTATAATGAAAAATAACTATCTGAAAAAGATGGTGTGTGTCTAATCTGACACATATGAGCCCCTGGGATTTGATTCTATTTCCCAAGATTAATTCGTTCTTTGCTTTATCCACATTTCACCCGCAAATGTAGAAGGAATGGTGCCATAATGAACACCTGCTCTGACAGTTTGTGATCTTACATTCATAACGCTTGATCGGGTTCCAGTCTTGCTTTTGCTAGCAGTGTTCATGCACATGTTAGCATGACTTTATTTTGTTGACTTCCTGCAATCACGTGGTATTATACGGTTTCAATTACTTTGCTAATAATTTCTTTATAAGAGGCGGAAGGATGCAGAGAGATACAGAGATATCTATCAGTTTCAGTCAGCAATGGCATAATCGCCAATTTTACATTATCTGATTGTACAATTTCAATAGAATCTTTATTTGACTTCTTACATGTGTTTAATCCAGGAATGACTAGACCTGAATAGAATAGACTCGACTTAATACGACCAGAATCCTGATCGTCATCTACATTCCTTACATTTTGTCTGTGTTTTCCAACAAGTAATTTTCCATTACCATCTATTATACCTACAAATTGTACTTTGCTATCCACGGTTAATGCGATATAACAGATTCCCTCAAGGATCTTGTACTGTTCTTGTGCATCCATTCTAACAGAAACCAACAAACCTGATATTTATGCCGACGCGAGGTAAGTACTAAAGCATATCTTAGTCTCTATTACACAAGACTATTAGTCATAACTATTTTTTTGTAGAAGTGATTATTCTACCAGAAACAGGTTGGAAAGCCAGCATCTGAAATCTATCTAGACTCATCATATAGTCCATTATCACATCCGGTCAAAATTACCAGATAATACCTTAACAATTGAATCATTTTTGTTTGACTTGCTAGAAACTCGTGATCGGACTCTATTACGACTAAGTGACGGCATGTTCTAATTTATCAAAATAAAAGATCACTACTGAGTTTACTTTTCCAGTTGTAAGTATCTAAACTGCACTAACGTCTTATACTTTCCTTATATACCCAATTATAGATTGATTGATTGATGGATGGACGGGATATTTGCCATAGCCCGGTCCTAAAAACTTAGTAAAGTAGGCGATAATATGATATCAAACTATGTGTATGGTATTTGCAGGGAGTAGTGATTATTATTAATAATAAGATTAACAAATGCAACCATTGGGCTTGTAACAAATATAATAATACATGTGTAGGGTGTGGTACTGTCATCTGTCCTGTGTGTTTAAAAGAACCTGAACAATGTAGATGTGAAAACAAGGAACAGTGTTGTAACATACATTAAAAGAACGAGAAAGGTAATGGTAACGATCCTCTCAATTAGTAACGGTTTAGGTGAGTGAGAGGATTTCTACTGCGACAAACAAAAACATCAATTTGAGAGTTCAAATTCATTCCTTTCAAGTGTTTTACGTAATAGTCGTATGACAAACTAGCCTATCTGAGTGCACTCAATCATTTGCAACTCTTTTTGAAGAAAAATACCCTCCATATAACAGAGTCCATTTTTAAACCATGAGCAAACGAAGAACAGTTGATGTACAAGATCTGGAGGATTTTAGAAATAAGCAGGGCTAATGTCTGTAATCTTTTTCACTTTAAATGCTCTATAATAATTTCTAAGGAATGATGACGGGATCATACTAGTAGACGAGTTCCATCCTCTTCCATGAGAGTATTGAAGTTGAAGGAAATATCATTTATAACATTACGCTTTTAATATTTTATGTACTGGGGAAAAAATAAAAAGGCATAAGATATTACGAGTCATTATAACAGGCAATCCTCTGATACATTCCATATATAAAAAGTAAGACCAGGTAAGGAATCTCTTATTTTCACTTTAGCTTTGTTCAACGTCTCAAAACTAGGCTTCCCCTCCGCATGATCTTTGGATGTCTTCATTTGCACCTTGGCGTGCTGTTACATTCTTTATCTTCGTTGCTGGGTCAAGTCATGTACAAGCAATAGGGTTACATTTGCTAATACTGTTTAGGATAAGGATATAATCAACGTTCCATCAAGTCTATTGTACAACAGATCCTCCTGGCAATACTATATAGCGTGTAACCTCTTCATCAGAAGGAAGATTTGTGGTTATTGTAAATGCAGATTGCTGTCCAGGGCCAAGATTTGCAAGATTAGCTATACCTGAAGATGCAGTTATCATCCGATTTTCCTCAT
>JBPCNB010000225.1:0-9655 GCA_051001675.1 Nitrososphaeraceae archaeon
GATAAGTAGGGGTTGTAATACCGATACCAAACTATGGCCCTGATTTTCGCACCAGGGATAAGCCTTTATAGGAATGGCATGCAAAAGCTATAGATTGTATCCTGCCTTAGTATTTGTTTAGAAAAACCAGAGTCTTCCTCCAAGCATCTTCTGTTTGTTGTGGAATATAATTATCATTGATGGGATTAGCAATGGCATATCTTACTTTAGGATAAATAACTATTAAAAGAATCAATCTTTAGAAAAAATAAAGTGGTAGTTTAGATTACTTAAACGGTTGGCTGCACTGCTACAGGTGGAGCTTTAGTGTTCACTGCGTTAGGTGCATTTGGATCTAAAGCTGTTGCTGCGCCCCCTTTAGAAGGACAGTTAGGACCACTTGCGTCAGCTGTTTGAACACCAATTCCACCTATCATTAGAAATGAACTTGTTGCTAGGAATGCTATGGCAGCCAGAAGGATAGCCTTGTTATTCATCCTTTAATATAATGCCGACCCCATTTATAAAACTAAGCAACAGCTGCCTGAAACTACTTATCGCACGGACCGGAATTAAGATGCAATTCAAACCGTATTATATGCCATATCATATTGCCAGTCGAACTTGTTTATATAAAAAACACTTATCGAAACCAAATGGCCTATTTACGTATAGGTATATCTAGATATTTCAACTGAGCACGAATAACCGATACCGGATGTACTCATGAGCGCATATTTCAATATCGTTGTTTTTGGGAAATTTACGTTCTATTTTTCGCAATTACGTTCTGTGTGAAATAAGACAGCGTCAAAATAAGAAATTAGGCCATACGCAATTTTTACATGATTTTTTCATATGATAATACTCTATCTATGCGGATCCAACGATATTTCCCACTTTCTTGTGATTCGGATCCTATCCCTTGAATTCTTGTATCATTCCTTTCACTATGGACCTATGACAGTATTTCTCTTCTATGCAATGACATAGAAGTGTAACAGTCTGATTTTTTTTGTCAAGATGATATTTACCATATTGTTGCTGGCGTTTTTCGTCCTCCCTATAGGCGGTAGAAGCTAATGTCCTTAAAGCATTTACTGCTTCAGTGTTATTTCTAATTTCAAAAATGAAGCGCCCTACGTATACCGGCCAGTCTATCTTTTTATCTTTTAAATAATCCTTCCACAGAGTTCTACTTGGTGCTAGGTCTTTCCACCATTCATCCCAGTTTTCTTTATATTTTGGGAGATATCTTGGCCTGTAGCGAGCAATTAGGATTCTAAAACCATCTGATTCTTCCGACGGCTCCTTCAATGATTTGAGTTTTATGAAATTTGCCATAAATAACACTTGAATATCAAAATCTACTATATCAACTACTTTTTCAGGTATATAGTCTATGGCAGGTCCGATAGATTGATTCTAGGATACAGAACATGTAATAATATCAGCGCACTTACAAATAGTTAGCATCAGCCATTTTTTAAGCCGGGTAGTAGTTTGGTATTTACATATTTTTGATGACCATGCTTAGGGTAATTACTTAGAAGCGGGTTGTGCTCAGTTCTTAGGATAAAGCAATGATCTACTGAGAAATAAACCGTTAATTGCGTATCAATATAAATTTAAGTTCTCCTCTTAATACATCTCGAAGTTGGATAATCATTTTTGATTATAAATTATTAACTAACGACTAGTCTTATTCATAGGTGAATAGTCTAGTTGGGTGAGAATATGCAAGAAGAAGGCATAGATAAGAGCAATATCAGATTCTATAAAGCGTTTGAAAGCTTATCGCTTGAAAGAATGGAAGAAGTTTGGAAACACGGTGATGATGTTGTCTGTGTGCACCCTGGATGGGACTTATTTACTGGATGGATGTCAATACGTGAGAGTTGGGAGACAATATTTCGAGAGACTGAAAGAATTCAATTCCATATTACGAATACAAGGATAAGAGCATTGGAAAATATGGCAATAGTTATTTGTTTAGAAAATATCAGGACTATTGTAAATGAAAATAAAATTAGAATGGGTGTAGTTGCTACAAATATCTTCGAGCGCCAGCACATACAAAAAGAATCTGGATGGCTAATGATACATCATCATGGTTCTGCAATGTCAAACTACATGCTCCCAAACACCACTGATCATGATAATTGAAAATATACTGATGAAACCACTGCAACACTTACCGCCATAATAGTAGCAGTCATCCTCCTTATGACATCTGACTACTTTACCATGTCAGTGCCCTTCAAAGTATGTTTCTGTCACTCTCATTAGTCTTCAGGATAGAATATCAGTCTTAAATCATTTGTGAAGGTGTTTTATTCAATTATGAGAATGAGCGCTACAGTATTCTGATGGTAGCAATTTATCGATTCAGATATTGACACCACTACAACAACAGGAGCATCGTTTACTTTCTAACAAAATCAATACATAGTATCAAAGCTAGTGGATTCAATACACTAGTGTAGTATTGGCTATCTGAGAAAAGATACAGCATTTAATAGGACAACTACTCCAGGTACCAATTACTAACAATAGCAATGCAATGCGGAAAAAACCTACGAGGGTTTAACATCACTAATCTGTAATGCTGTTTCAAATTTGTTCATGGTAGTGTGGCAGAAAATCTACGCACATAACAAAAGCTAATCGAATGCTCCAAATTTACAAATTAAGCCAGATTATTGTATAGTAACGATTATTTCTTACAATAATTAGCGCATTGTAAATGAACGTAGAAGCAAGAAAAGGGTTCAATTCCTTGCTTACGTGCTCCTAAGTTATTGAAAATTAAACTCATTCCATATCCATCCTACTTCTTCTTGATATTTCTCTTCACTATCCAATCTTGTTTCTGTTATCTTAATATTCCAGAAGTCGGAAGAAGAAGAATACTTATTTGGATATATTTCTTTGAATTTCTTTTTAAAAGATTCTGCTTTCTGTAACGTCGAGAATGCTCCTAATATGTTGCTGCCTCCATAGCCTTCCTCCTCTACTACATAGACATTATTACTACTACTACTATTCACTTCATTATATTACCATAGTATAATGTAAAAGGATTGCTGGCTGGGTGTTTACTCTCTATTGTCATTTTTTGCTATAATGGATAAATTCACATAGGACTTTTACCAAGGTTTCTGAAAATGACAGACTCGTATTTCGGAAAAGTATATTTGCTCTTTGACTTTTCCACTGGAAGGTAATCGACTGTCAGAAAGATATTCATGCATATGTACAACAATGGCGGATCCACACAAGGTGTAAATATCAAATGATAAAGAATTGCTCAGTGTAGGCAATAACATACATGACTCGAAGAGAAGAAGGGATTGTTCCCTGGATGGATTCAAGATGCTTGGTAGCATGAGCGTCAGATCTCCTGTATTGAAAATCAGGCTTATCGATAAGATATTGACCTTTTATGAAAAAGAGGTTGGTTTGGGTATAAATAAAAAATATCACGATGACAATGATGATTTGATGTATGAACTCAGTTCTAACTATGTGCCATATTCAGATAAGAGATTGCCCCTTCTTATACTACAACACGATCCGGATGCGAGAGGCGCGACTCCTCATTCAGCTGGACTCTATCACTTTGCAATACTTGTTCCGGATAGAAGGAGTCTTGCTTCGACCTATGTGGCGCTTAAATTTTCAGGAGTGCATTTCGATGGTTTTGCTGATCATTTAGTCAGTGAGTCCTTATATCTGAGAGATCCTGAAAATAATGGTATAGAAATCTATCGTGACAGACCAGCCAAAGAATGGCTTAGGGACTCTACAGGAAATATTATGATGGATACACTGCCTCTAGATCTGCAGTCTTTGTTATCGGAGGTGAACGAAGAGGAAACAAGAAATCCAAAAGCATTTCCTACTGGAGCAAGAATAGGGCATATGCATCTCAAAGTCACTAATCTTGAAAGATCAATCAAGTTCTATCACGAAAAATTGATGCTAGATATTACATTGAATTGGAGATCGATGGGTGCAGCCTTCTTGTCAGCAGGAGGATACCATCATCACATTGGAATGAATACATGGCATAGTTTGAATGGAGAAATTCTTAGTAATGATGAGGCGGGACTGAAAAACTTTACAATGACTATACCTGATAAATCGTCATTCAACTCAATGAAATCAATCTTTCTAAATGATCATACCAGTGAAAAGCAAAAGAGTAAGAAGACTGAGAATAATCAGTTCTTGGTTCTTGATCCAGATGGTATCCAGATTGTGATCAAATCAGAATAGTTATTTAGAGGGGGGTCCAAGCCTTAATTATGATAAGATTTTTTGTTGGGTCTGTGACGCATATGTTCTTGCGATGAGTTATTTGGTTAGGGATAAATAATCCAAAAAGTAGCCAGTAATTCTTATATTAATATTAACTACCTCTATAGTGTTCAATGAGTGTAGAAGAAAACATGCGACTGATGAAGACGTTGGATGATGCTTGGAATAACCAAGATTGGGATACCTTCAGTCAACGTCATACAGAGGATGTTATCGTCAGATGGCCAAGTCAATCTGAGCCAACAAGAGGTCTAGATGCACATAGAAATGAAGGTGTACAAATGTTCAAGATATTTCCTGACAACCATGTTGAAAACAATCCGTATAAGGTGCTTTTTGGTCAAGGTGATTGGACTTGTTCAATAGCGTTATTCACAGGTATTCATAGAGGCCCAATGTTAGGTCCTGGAGGAAAAACGATACCACCAACCAATAAGAAATTTCAAGTCGAGTTTTGCACAGTAGCCCACTGGAAGAATGGTAAAATCGATGAGGAGAATCTCTTCTATGACCAAGTGGGGATGATGAAACAACTTGGCTTGGCTTAGTAGCCGAAGGATTTCCTCAAGTAGATCTGGTGGATTCAGAAATGATAATCAGGATCCGGAATCTAACCTTTCTTGATAATAAATATGGAAGCATGACAGGCTATTAGGAAACGACAAAAAGATAGTTGGTAACAATGGCAATTGTGTAGAATGTGATTCACTTCTTGTGGACTTGATAGAACACCGTCTAGAATATCAATCTACGCAGCTATTCTTTAGTCAGAATATGAAGTTAATGAAAATAATATTAAATTCCTATGAGTTAATGTCATTTTATAGTTTTACAACAGCAACTACACAAAATAAAAGAGATATAGTTTCCCCCAATATTTATTATTTTGATTATCCTGTATTTATTCCTGGCATTATCTGACCACCAATTTCTCCATTGGGATTTTCTCAGTCGTACGTTATCATAGGTTTCTCCATTGCTCATTGCAGTTTCCAAGTCAGACAATTGTTTGCCAACCATTGGTCCTTCAAGTTTGTCAGCCGTAATGACTCTTTTTCAGCAACCTGATTCATAGGAGAGGCGTAATTAAATAAGGTCACTACTACTGGACCATTTTCACCTTGTTTACCTCTATGAATAAGTCCTGCTGTTATACCCTGTATGTTTGAAGCATTGACACTAAACTTTACACTGTCTCCCATTAGCATAGTATAGTTTTTAAAAAAATTTCCTGATTCTAACCTCGTTTACTCGCTATCATAATCCACAAGACAGTCATAGATTCTTGACTACAAATGATTTTATCTGCAAAATGCGAAATAGTATGTAAGAAGACCTTGTCACGTCCTATATATGCGATATCTAAGGATATAGGAGCAATAGCTGTTCTGATTGGACATCTACTGAAAGGTGCGTTTATTTTTCTTGGTAGAAAAGCAAAAACTGATGGGATACCGAAAGCCATTCAGTTTGCTAATTGGTTGAATAACCAGACCATATTTCTAATTAGAAAATCAAATGAGGTAGGAAAGCCCAGAGTTATAGAAGCTGGACAAACATCAAAAGGTTTACTTATTTTTGTTGCACAAAATCTCAAGGCCAAAGGAGTACCTATGGTTATATGGTTTGCGCAATCTACAAATGATTTATTCAGTCTCTTTTATAGAAAAGCAAAGATAGTTGTAGGAGAAAAGGTTAATGCTATCAGACAACATATAGCAACTGAACAGACCGAAGCTTCTTCGGCTGCAGCCATCTCACCATCTCCAGAAATCATTATTAAAGACGAAGAAACTACTAGCTTGAATGAAAGATTAGCTCAAGAGATTATTCAAAGTGGAATTGAATGTAATGCCATAATAGATATAGGATCACATGTAATTGAAAAGCAACCATACTACAGTTACCTTTTTGCAATGAGTCCTAGAATTGTTACAAATAGAGGTTGTATTAGACTTGAAGGAAATGGTAGAAGAAATATTGATTTTATTCAGATAATTCAGAAAAATTAGAATTTGGCATCCTTTCAAATACTTGTATTATACATAACGGTATAGAGAAAATAACTGTGGGGTAACTGGAATATGGATAATATAACGAATAGCCAAATATGTAGAATTTGGGATAACGATGATTTAGATAAAGTTGTATTTACAATTTAAGTCAAATGCATTAAGCTATAGTACTTATCTCATTTGTTGGAGTAGGCATTCTGGATGAAGATCAGTTATATCACTATTCTTGCTGCAACAGGGCTTTTCTCTGCTATAGCGATAGCATCGTTTTCCAGGTATAGAAAAGGAAGTCAAAGAAAAGAACTACAAAATGAACACAAAGATAAACCAGAGTATTTGCCAAGACAAGATAACACTCTAGCAAAAACAACTGTAGGAAAAAGGGACATTGAAGTGAATGCTGTAACCACTACGGATAGTGGCCTGGAAGGTCAGAAAGTGAGAAGAGTTAAAAAGTATAAATCTGATGGGAAGCCTTTGTTTGAATAATGTTCATTGGCTTTTAACCCTTGGAATTTTATTATTTCCAATGTCGTATCCACTTTGACGAAGATATTTTAAAGTTAATTTATAGACTAGTTCATCATGATTTGCTACTTCTAATACTCTTATCCATGAAACTTCTGTATTTTTTAAAATTTCATTTGATAACAGCTCTGTATTTTTTCTGGCTTCTTCCTTACATTGTTCCATAGTCTTACCATTTTTATAAGCCTGAACACGGATATCGCAGCTATGGGCCTTCTCCATATTTCCAAGATATTGTAATAAAATAACCACTAATAATGGTTTATGAAGTTCCTACATGAACGATATAAACGGCTTAACATTTACCTGCTTTAGAAAGTCTTGTTATAGCAAAATTGCTCAAGATTAGTCCATCCCCCGGAGGCTAAAAAGATAAAATATGAAGAAGGCGACTCAAACTAGCTTTGGTAGGGGATAAATCATAAGAGGCTATAGAGGATACAGACTATATAGTTATTGGAAATTTGACCCCCCGAATACAACGGAACCACTATGCTATACTCATTTAGGACTATAATAGCGGATTTCATACACTAGTGTATTACATCCCACCGAAACCGTAACACTAGTGTATCGTTTTATAAGGCTAATCTGAATGGTGTCTATATGATTTATTTCTGCAACCTTATTATTATTTTCTGTACCGAAGATAACAAACATGAAACGATTGGACTTGATTATTCCTCATGAACGCCTTCCGGATGTAAATGAACTTCTTCACAAACATAAAGTAGGCGGTTTGACATCTTATGATGTAAAGGGTAGGGGTGCTGGAAAAAATGAACCTGTAGCGGTAGGAAGAGGAGTTATGAGATATACTCCTGAATTTGCATCACGTACAAAGGTAGAGGCGCTTGTATCAGATTCCAAGGCAAAATCTATTATTGATGACATATTTAAAGCGATAAGTACAGGTTCATCTTCTGACGGCAAGATATTTGTTTATGAGGTTGCAGAGGCTTACGATATAGGATCAAAACAAATAGGCGATACTGCATTATGATTACTAGTGAAAGTTAATTTCTGTCATTAATGAACCTGTATGAACAATATATATACTGATGTCCTTTGAGCGATTAGGAAATAAATAATAGTTTGATTGTTCTAAGCAATAGCAACGCAATCACTATAACTTTTCCCAGTTATGTCTCAAACAGAATGACACGTTAGATCGGTATTAGGATTTGTCTCCTCATTCCATTGGATTACTCTCTGATGATGATGGTAACATAAGAAATACATGTCTTTTCCTATCCAACAAACAAGAATGCCGTCAAGGTTGCATCCATACTTTAGATAAAGCTCAGTTTTTCTAGAGACAAAATACTGATGGGCTGCTGTCTTTGAATATGAGCATGTACGACTAGGCGGGTTGAGGGTTGAGGTATGAATACAGCAACCATAGTCCTAGGGTTTGCGATTAGATTAGCAAGTCAAATTCAATATTTAATGAAGGGTCTCTATCCGGCCTTAATCTAGACTCTAACCTTTAGATTCTCTGTAGAAGATTGACTAAGATTTTTGCTGTTCCCGTATCGACACTATGTGCGGTGGCAAAATGTTCTTGAAGTACAAAAATATCATCGGGTCGAATCTATTTCACATAATGGACAGTTACTCATTTCTATTCTGTAACTGCTTGCTTGCTACGATCATTTCACTCTTTCGAAGAGTGTGTTGTAGCTTTAAGGGTTGGGTTAATCACTATTACAGAACATTATAACGACTTTAGGATAGTCGCAATAATACACTGCTACAGCAGTTGACCTGGGTGTACGATATCTGGGTATGATTGATTGCTGTTTCTCGGTTAGTTGAGCCTTGTGCCTTCGACAAATGGTAAGCACACAATGGTTTTCGTCTTCTCTCTACTTCTTGTCAGATTGTTCATGATGATGGTGATATATTATGTTAGATTTGGCTGGGTCAATACAAGTCTTTAACACAGCAAATCATCATTTTAGGTCCTATCGATAAGACCGTTAGATTTGTCTATATTGCTTTCTAGTTCGTAATGTGCATGTATTGATTTAGACTGTAAGTATGCTTAAGTATCTACAAAAATGTGGTCTAAATTATTATCTAATCAATTTTATATCTTACTTGGTCGACGTAGTAGGCCTTGCCTACTAAAGAATAGATTTGTTCGAGATTTAGCTTTTCTTCCATTACCAATGATAACGTGCCTCGTCTTTTCAACGGTATTCAGTAAAGCTATATAGTATTTTAATTCTTCATATAGGAAATATATAATGACATTAGATCAGACGGGAGAAATAAGTTAGAGAATCCTGCTTCAAAGGCATTAGGTCGCAGGGAAGGGGTTAGACTCAACCCTCCCGTCGAGTGTCCCTGCGGGCTTTGATATTTTCTCATCTATCACATCCAAACCGTGGGGAGCTATAGAAAATGTTGCTACCGTCTAAACGAATGAGGGAGGGAGGATAATGCCATCTAAGCTTTATCACATATTACAAAAGAACAATGTCAATAAGCATGGAATTCTCTTGTATGGTGGAGAATAATTAGATTAGAGTATTTATGATGTATAAATAGTAGCCTGTCTATCTATCTATCTATTACATTTGTCACACTATATCTTACTCATAAATTGGACGGAGCAAGGGATTGGCAAGATCAACGAATCTTCAGACCGGTACAATTCCTTTAAAGCATCGGTCGAGAAAGCAGGTGGGAAATTGATTGGAGGTTACTATACTTTCGGAGAATATGATGTTGTAATAATTATAGAAGCTCCAAATGATGAAGCAGTTATGTCTTTGATGCTCAAAGTTGGGTCAGCTGGAAAT
>JBPCNB010000226.1:0-2937 GCA_051001675.1 Nitrososphaeraceae archaeon
CTATTTCCATGTCTTGTTCTTGAGTCTATATATCTTATAATGGTTAACAATAACTTCGTTCATGTATGACATCATCAATTCACTTTCATCAGCGTAGGATAGTAAAAGAAAACTGATATAAAACGCTGGCCTCACAGAAAGACAGTAAACTGCACAATCCATAATATCGGTTTAGATATTCCTATACATATAACATATCTTCGTCAAGCAAACCTCTCAATAATATACGAACTTGCATATTAGTCGATATTTTCCATTTTTACGCTTAATGGAAATATCAACTACGAAAACATATTAATGGAAATATTGTATTAATGGTTCTTAGAAATGAAAATGATGACTTTGTTAGTCACCTTTTTAGAACTTTAAGAATACTATTTTTGCCTAAACAAGACACAGGTATAATTCACCTTTGCAACCTTATTTCTTATTCACTTGTGAAAGAGTTGCGCCTGTCTGTTGCAACAAATTCAATTGATCTACTACATCCCAGTGTTCTACAATTTTTTCGTTCTCTATTCTATATAGATCTGCAGATCTTATGTTTATTTTTTTGTTTGTTGGTGGCATCCCTTGAAATTCTCCTTTGTGTGTCCCAGACCCATTAAGGAATACTACTACAAGGTTATTTTCTGCGACTATACGTTCTATGTTTGTATGCATGTCAGGAAATGCAGTAAAGAACGCACTTAAGAATTGTTTAAATCCTTCACATCCATTCCCTACCAGAGGACTGTCCTGTATCGAATCCTTGCCGAAATATTTTTCAATGGCTGAAAGGTCGTGCTTATTGAGAACATCTTCTACAAATGATTTAACAAGAGCCTTATTTGTTGATGAAGACATATGGTATTCTATAGGTCTACAGATAATTATCTATTTGATAGATAGGTGGTGGTGACTAAGTATATCTTTGATTAGGTGGTGTCATTTCAGAGTTCAGCGTCGAGTTACATACAAACTGCCATTACCTTGACTTTAGCCTTTAGTTTCTGTAGATCTTTGAGTGTCATTCTGAGGTCATTTGATTCATCCAAAATCTATAGATTTTTCCAACAACCACATTCTTTCGAATAACACAGTATAAACCTGTATCTTCGATTCACTATTTACATGTTGGATAAAATACCGATTGAGATCATCAATATTTTCTGATTCAGATCCCATAATATACATCAACTCGTTATCCATAATTGAAGTAACCTCATTTGAACTCAGGGGACTGTCAAAGTATTTAATCGAGATATTAGAGCTAGTGTCTGATGGGATATCCTTTTTGTCGAATTTAGGAGAAGGTAGAAGAATGCGTATAGTTAATAACTTATTTTTTCTTGTTATTTCAACCAAAAAATTTATGAATTTAATAATTTCATCCTTTTTTGGATTAAATACCGAGCAAATAAAATATCGATCTGTCTTTCAGCTTTTTCTGTTACACTTCTCATAGTCCTTAAAATTTGATTTGAATTCTCGAACTTTTCTACAACATCATTAGCCGAATTGTTACTATCTAAATCTAAATCGTCCTCTTGTTCATTTTTCAAACTTTCGGAAAATTTTTTATATTCAAGAATTTGTTTTATCTTATTAAACCAAAGTATTGACATACTCAGAAGGATATATCCAATAGAAAAAATAAAAGACCACAACCATTCAATATTTTTAAGTAATTCATCATTTATTGATGCATTAAAAGTATAACCTAGATCTGCTACGACTAATATAAAAACAGATAATGTTATCAATAACCAATGAAAAATAAATGGATCATTTTTTCGCGAATATAAAATAATAGGTATACAAGGAAAGATCACCACTGCATCACTAACATAATATGCCACATTTACCACAAACTCCATAATTGAATTAGGATAATTGAATTAGGATAATATTGCTCATAATTGTAGATAGTATCGGTTAAGAAATAGATAGGAAAAACTGAAGCTAAAAAACCCAGGTAAATAAAGGATTTAGGTTTTATAATATTCCTCTTTATGCGAAGAATATTAAATAGATGAAATGAAAGGAATACGGTTGCCGACAAATAAAATATATCGGCTATCGATGGATATGGAAGTGCTATTCCCAAGAAAGACTGATGATAAACATATATTAGTTCCCCAATTAACCAACATAGTAACGCTAAAAAAATAAATCTAAATCTGTGAATTTCAGTTTTTTCCAGTTTATTGTAAAATATCAATTTTAATGAAATTATAGCACCGATAGAAAGTATAACTGAAGAAGGTATGCTATTAAAAAATCCACTTCTTTCAACATCAATAAGTGATATTATGATGTATGTAAAAAAAGAGATTAAACATGCAGGTAGTAAAATACCTCGTAATAAAAGTTTGAGCTCATAAGACGTAGCACTTAAGATTTTTGATCTTACTATACTACGATCTTGCATTTAGCAATTTAATTATCTATGTTCTTGATTTATATATTTACTCAATTCATGAATGTCATCAAATTCCCCTATGACAAACCTCACAGACTGGGTGATGATGCAGATGTTCATCCCCTTCTTCTGATCCCATGACTAAAGATAGTGACAATAGGATTAAAATCTTATATGTCGTCAGAGCGCTAGGAGTCATTATAATCCAAGCAATTGAGATATACTGTATTCGTCAAATTCAATTCATCTGGCAAAATCCAGATTCAAGAAAATGAAATAACAATATCATTAAAGTCTAAGCCAGAGCGAGGTAAGGCAAATAGAGAACTAATACAGAAGTTATAGCATGGCATAAGGGCGCTTATCTCTGTCTTATTATTCATCTTTTAATCAATCAACCAATAAAAAATATAAAGATGCACCATATTTCATGTCCTATATTACCATATTACCATCCCAAAATAAGTGCGGATTTAGCCGCAGCGTCATCTAGTGCTTCTCTAGGTTCATTTACTCCATAATAAACCTCATCA
>JBPCNB010000227.1:0-2569 GCA_051001675.1 Nitrososphaeraceae archaeon
GGGTATACTTCCCAGTGCAAATGCACTTCCACTAGAAATAGGAGATGATGCCACGGATGATGCGATAGATTTCCCGGTGACGGCTGATTCTATTCTTGGCGAATTATTCACTAAAGAAGAAATAAAAAAAACTCTATGGTGGACAATCGCCTTCGCCGTCTTCTTCTCTTCCTTCCATTGATAATGAAAAGCCTGACACGGAAAAAGCACCAGCAAACTTTGACTTCAATGGACCTTCAGCAGAAATAATCAGAGGACATGGAGATGAAATTCCTAATCAGTATATTGTAGTATTAAAAAATCAGTTTCCCACTACGCCATCAGAAGTAGCTTCTGAAGCTAGACGCAGCGGAGCAGCGGTTCTTAATGTCTATGAACATGTGCTTCAAGGATTTTCTATAAAGGTTCCAAACGAAAGAGTACTTCAAGCAATTCAAAGAAATCCAAATGTAGAGTACATTGAACAAGACATGCAGGTGCAAGCATTTGCTCAGTTACTCCCAAGAGGTGTTAATAGAGTGGACGGAGATTTAAGTTCAACTGTATCTGGAAGTGGTGCGGGCAGCGTGAACGTAGATATTGCTATCTTGGATACAGGTATTCAGCTCTCTCATCCAGACCTAAATGTATACAGACAAAAAAGCCTTGTTTCATATACAACTTCTGCAAACGACGACAATGGACATGGTACTCATGTAGCCGGAATAGCAGCAGCTAAAGACAATACAATAGGCGTAGTAGGTGTAGCTCCAGGCGCCAGGTTATGGGCAGTAAAAGTTCTAGGTAGTTCTGGTTCAGGTTCTATATCTACGATAATAAAAGGTATAGATTATGTAACTGACAATTCTGGCCTGATAGATATTGCCAATCTGAGTTTAGGTTGTCAATGTGCATCAACTTCGCTTAATACTGCTATTAGTAATTCTGTTAAAGCCGGTATTACATATGTGGTCGCAGCTGGAAATAGCGGCGCAAATGCAGCTTCTTTTTCACCCGCCAACCATCCTTCTGTAATAGCCGTATCAGCTATAGTCGACAGCGATGGCAAATGTGGATCAAAGGGAATATCTACTAAATATGGAGGAGATGATAGGTTTGCATCTTTTAGTAACTACGGTTCTGTCATAGATATAGCAGCCCCTGGTGTGAGCATATATTCAACATATGAAGGAAGCACGTACGCCACATTAAGTGGTACTAGTATGGCGGCTCCACATGTTGCAGGAGCAGCGGCGTTATACGATGCTACGCATCCTGGAGCATCCCCTGCCTCTATAGCCAACTCCCTTAAAAGCACAGGCTCCAAACCCTCTACAGTATGCGATGGTAGAGGTCATGGGTACTTTTCTGGAGACCGAGATGTTTATCGAGAACCATTATTGTATGTAAATCTCTATTGATTGATTGATAAATAATCGTACAACGGGCCACGGAATGAGTAATCGAATTAACGACTACTTCGGTAAGGATTCAGGACAGACTTGAATACACATTTCTCCTGGCTGACAGGGTGGCATTTGGCAATTTTGGGCTTGGCTATCCTCATCATCATTTTCGTAGTTATCATCTACTCCAGGCAAAGTAGCATTGGGTATAACATTACCCATTGTTGTATTTGAAGAACCATTGACAGATTGGATACCGCCGGTGACCATAAAGATCAGTGTCATAACAAATGTAGGAACTAAAGTTATCAATGATGTTATCATGTCTATATTGTAATCATGGTTTCATTAGTTATTAGGCTTATTTAGTGATGCTACAGCAGTCAGCCAACGCAATTGTAAATATCTTCATATTCAAATCGGTTCATTAGAAAATATGTGGAACTAGTATTTTTTACTATTACATAGGACCTCGTATCACACCTATATCACACCGATTAATTTAAGGTCCCTCTGGTCCAGTTATGCTTCAACATATGCTGAATCCGCCTTCATTATCAAAAAGCGACGATCCTATCCCCACTGTTCAACATAGGCCTTGTCCTCCTTAATCTAAACCGATCTGAGAAGCCTAGTACTTTTTTTGACAAGGTGTTGGCGCATTAACCGGATAATAATGATGAACATTAAAGGAAAGCAGTTGTCCCTCATAATTTAGGAAGATATGAAAAGGTTATTCACTGTATAGACTAGATAGTATTGAAGAAGCCAACAAACTGTAGGTTGAAGCCTTTGAAAAGAGCCTAATGAGGTGTTAATCCAAAGCAGCAAAGGCTAGTTGGTTTACACGAATATCATGAAGTCAATGAGTATTACGACAATCTTGGAATTTGATCCTGACTAAGTAGAGGCTTCAATGGGGATGCGCCTTTCACAGAAAAAGACTGAGTCTAGGGGATAACTGGTTTGATTTTTCTAGATTGAGAAGCACGGGTCCAAGTACAAGGAGGAGTTGTACACGGATAAAGAGAAAAGAAGATATTAAGCGTCTAGTTTTTATCCATAAAGAAAAAGCACGAAAAATAGGGAAGAACTATTTGCAATTAAGATACGCCAAGGATTCCTAAATTCTTTATCCTAGTCTGATCTCCCGTCACAGAATGGGAATTCACTATCGCCTATAC
>JBPCNB010000228.1:0-23527 GCA_051001675.1 Nitrososphaeraceae archaeon
ATGTCAAGCTTTGTATTTTCTTCTTCGTTTTTCTCATTTATTTTTTCAATTTCTCTTTCATTATTGGATTCCAAGTAATTACACCCACCTCTAATCGCTATCCAAATCATTCCCAACGAACGGACTCTGGACTGTTAACTTATTTGGAGAATAATTGATCCTAATAATTGAGTTAAGAATACTGGGTTTAAGAGACGTCTGAAGGTATTGATGAGGACTCTTATTTGATATGAGAACTATTCCTTTGTCATCAAGATCTTTGGCATTGAAAAGAAGGCCTTCCTCATGGGATACTTCAAACATCGTTGAGCTTGTGGTTTATTGATAGAAAATCGTCTCTTGCCATCTTCAAATGAAATACCATTTCCACATGCTCTATATTTTTGAATTGTAAGATCTTCTATTGGCATCTTTGTAGTATATTTTCGTGGCTTGGTAGTATGTTCAGCTTCCGGGTATAGTACATTCTTTTTCGGTTGTATTGGTACATGTTTGTAAACGATAAAACCGTCAGCTATCAGGTTAGAGATATTCTTACTCATTTACAATGCCTCCTCCAGTGAATCGCTGTTACTCTTTATCTCTTCTACGAGGCCGCTTTCTAACAAATCATCGGCACATATCTGGCAGAAATTACCAATCTTTTTTATGTATTTGATTTTCAGATACCTCACTGGTTTTCTATCGCATCCTCTTCCAGAGTAGCTGTCTTCAAATCTATCTGAATTATATAATAATACAGTAGGATTCATTTGGTTAATCACACCATTGAACCGGATACTTTCTTCTGCTGGCTCAGGGTCTCGAAACTCTTCTTGCCAGCAGCAGACTTGACTACCATTCTTTTTCCGTCAGAGATCATCAATTCTATCATACGAGCAATGAATTTAGACCATGGCACATCCCCTCTTAAAACAACTATTTTTCTACGTAGCTCATTGGATATAATAAACGATATTATTTCCTTCATTAAATAAATAAAATAAATATATTTATATTAACAGTAATTGCTAAGATCGCTAGTGACATTTAACTGGATATGTTAAGTAAACACATGAGAAAGAAACTACTTGAACGAACATTGTTAGAGATAGAGAAAAAGGAAAGTAACCCCACGCAGATGTGGAGCAGATTAAGAAATACGTGTGTTAGAGCCATTGATGACCTAATA
Organism: Nitrososphaeraceae archaeon; assembly: GCA_051001675.1. GTDB lineage: Archaea > Thermoproteota > Nitrososphaeria > Nitrososphaerales > Nitrososphaeraceae > TH5893. The sequence continues at coordinate 1,172 of JBPCNB010000228.1, forward strand.
CTGGTGGCCAAAAAATTACCTGAAGATAAACAAAAGGAAATTTTTACTCCACATAAAATTGACGAGTTTGTATCATGCTTACTGTATAGAGGTGACACATATCCATATCCTCATATTTTTAACCCCCACAAGGCAGAGTTGGCTTCAAGGTTAGTGGAAAGAGGTGTTAGTTTGAATTCATATCAGTTACACTTGTTGAACAGAGGTACACCATCTCTAGTTGAACCAACTAGTAATCACCTAAAGCAAGCTGTGAGTATTTGTAGAGACATATCTTACAAGTTGCAATTAAAAAAGATAGAAGAAGAAGCAGTAGAAGCAGAAATTGTTTATTTATTTAGTTGGAACGAGATGGTGAATAAAGAAAAACATAGACTATTAGACTTTATAACCAATAAAACAGGAGAATATCAAATAGAAATTATTGAGAATACAGTCAAAAGAACTAATAACAATAAAAAATTGGAATGCAATTTTGGTCTGAAGGTAGGAGAGGATATAGGAGACGTGGTTTATGGAACTGTTTCAATATTCATGGATGATACAAAGAAAGGCGCTGAAGTATCTATACTTGATAATAATCACAACATCATTCATAAAGAGGACCTCTTAGTTCAAAAGTCAGAAGAACAGGGCAACGATTTTAATCTCTATATGAAGAAGAACAAAATAAAAGTGAAAAAGAAACGGCTCTAATTAATCTAGACATGGCCGCTTAGCAAGATTACTCTATAAACAGTATTGGAGACATAATCTATTGTAACAATAATTACAAATTTTGGATTTCAGCTTTCATTACAATGATTTCTAATTATCGAAAACAATTATTGTTCTACAAGGGTCGATTACCTTAAAGTTGCAACATCTATCTTTGAAAGTATCTTCTGGAATTTATCTTCCATCTCTTTACGAAGGGATTCCATCTGTAATTTGAGAGAACTGTTTTCTTTTTCAAGGTCCATTTCCCTAGAAGTATCTGATTTAACCTGCATCTCTGCGACATATACATATCAATATGGGGCCTAATTAAGCGACAAGATTGGAGTGGGGCCAGTGGGATTGAACCTTGGCGGTAAGGTAGATTGCTATTACAAAAGTAAAGAAATGAATTAATTCTCAACAATAGGTAAACTGAAAGAAAATGTAGCACCCTTTCCAACTGGGTTATTTTCAGCCCATATCCTTCCATCATGAGCTTCGATTATCTTCTTTGATATGAATAATCCTAGGCCTGTTCCTACAATAGATTTTGTAGCAAATTTTGTAAATAACCTTGGATAAATTTCTGCGTCTATTCCTTGGCCAGCATCTTTAACACTTATATCAATTTGCTTAGCTGTATTGTCTCTCTTAACGTCAACCGATATCTCCTCTCCTTCATTTGTGAATTTAATAGCATTGCTTAATAGGTTGGAAATAACTTGGGTGACTCTCTCCTTATCTGCATTTACAATAACGTCATCATTATTAAGGCATAATAATCTTATTTGGCTACGATTATTGTCTTCATTTTTATGGTCTGCAAGAACACTCATTATTACATTTCTTAAGTTGAAGGTTTGCTTGTTTAATTTCAGTGACTGACTCTCAATCTTTGTAACATCAAGTATATCTTCTGTAAGTCTTTGCAGTCTTTTTGCATTTCTGTTGATGGTATCAAGAAGCTCATGATATTGTTCAATATTTCCTTGTTTATAAAGAAGAATTTCTGATAATCCTAGTATTGGCTGTATTGGAGTTCTAAGCTCATGAGCTGCCACATTAATGAATTCTTTTTGCATCTTATCGTTTACTTTTAGTTGTTCATACAACTCTGTTTGTTTCCACAGACTTTCAAAAATAGAAATATAAGAAGAAACAATTGATTTGCTTTGAGAGTATGTTGACAGGCCTGCCGCGCTATAGGAAATATCATTTGTATCATCTTTAAGTTCGGTAATAATACATTCTTTTCTGTCTGCTAAAACTATTGTAATTCTGGTATGCAGGCTTTTCTCCATACTTCTAACATCCACTTGAGGACATTGTAGTTTTACCTCTCCTAATATTGTAGATAGTATATACTCATCAGAATCGTCAGGAATTAACAGCCTTACTTTTGCTCCACGTCTCTCTGATACATACTTTAGTAATTGTAACCCTCCCGCATCTATCTGACGACGCAAAGCATTTACCGAAGAAAACATTATTGACACTTCTTCTTCAGCAGATTTTATGATGTTGCATACTCTGGCTATACCTTCCTTAGGATTTGGAATAATTTCTATATCAGCTGAATCTATTCCTTCTTCAATATCTCTTATTCTATCTGCAGCATCAATTCCTTTCTTCCACAATTCTTCAAAAATAGAAGCAAAATGCTTGATATAGAGAGGTTCATTACTTATCAAAAGACTTTGAACGGCGTTTTCTTCTTCCAGATTTTCTATCGTAGCTCCCATTTCTTTATCTGATACACCAAAACTCATAGGTGGCAGATTCTTGACATGTTTCAATTGTACTCCACAATCAGTCAATATTTTGGCTAACTCCAGATTATCATTATTTATGCTGCTTATGTATCTAATTCCTTTGTGTTCTCCTTTCTTATGTCTATCTAGTAATTGGTTAATAACTTCAAAAAGGTAGTTATAACTAAATTGCATTCCTCCAGCTGTTGCACAAACCGAGAACTCATTGGAAGATTGGTTAATTCGAACGATTTCGTTGAGGATTTTATCGTTATCTTGTATTAGTTTAGTTTCATATTGTGTTACTCCTTCCTCAATTTCTCTTATCTTCTGTTCAGATGGAATTGCTGCATTCCATAACGTATCGAATATGTATTGCCCTTGTTCTACAACTTCTTTCACACTACTATAAATAACCTGTGTTAGAGGTTGAGCTTCCTGCAGCAAAGTAGTAGCCATATACTCTGATTCACTTACCGCTACGCCACCTCTCACTCCATCGAAATGACGAAGCTCATCAACTAATTTCATTAGCTCTTTGCAATGTTTGACATTGTCCTTGGTTATTTCTGTAAAAGCCCTAATCTTTCCACCTCTTTTTCTAATGTCAATATAACCATTTCGGTATTCCTCTACATCAACCACTATAGAAGGGGCACGATGATCAAAGAAAATATCCATTCTCTTCTTAACGTTTGACATAAAGTATATTCCTCTTCCCACGGCATTTTCCACCCCGTATAATATCTCAGATTTGTTATGTTGAGAACCGGGCGGCATAGGTGGAATAGTGGTCAATGTAATTAAGAATGCAGTTACCATTTATAAACAAAGGGTGTAGAGGCAGAAACAGATATTGAAGAGAGAAATAGTTCTTAAGAAAAATTGGATATAAGACGTAAGTAACTTCAGAATCCCCTTTTACTACGATATTGTGTCTTAGATGGATATTCACTATTTATTATCGAATTTACGATAAAGTGCTATTAGATTATTGCATGCCCTGATCTGTATTCTCCTTCTTCAATAAGAATAATACCTTCACCTAGTTTTTCATTCGGATTTTCATAGCTTATTACTGGAGAACCAGTATGTTCTTTTCTACATTTATTACAATAATATCTTGAAAATCTATCTTCATTTAATCTTCCTATGTTTCCCAAAAATATATGAGGAACCCCAAGGCTAGCTTTAATTTCCTCCTGCTCCGTTAGTTTTGCAAAAGCATGACCGCCTGAGCCTAACAATTTCTTTTCCTCTAGATCTTCTCCATTTTGATTAGCATTCATATTCTGTATCCTGAATTTAATCGAACATGTTTCTTAATCTTATTCGTTCATCCTCTGACAAATTGACATCTTGTGCGATATTTTTCATACATTATGAGCTTGAAATTCTACTAGAAGCTCGTATTCCGCTATTGGAGGTTATCAAAATATTCACTAGCAATGGGGGCTCAAGTCATAGGGATATAAGATGAGATATGGTATTGCATGAATTGTGTCACCTGAAAATAAAGGAGTATTCACATCGCTACTTGGGATTTAGTACGTAAATTCATGCCAAACTATGAAGAAAAAATCAAATGGCTGGAGATTAATGGAAGCATTTTGATAGCATTATGAACTCGTATTAGTCGGTGTTACTCGAAAACAACCATGTATTATCTAGGTTTTCTAAATTTTGACTATCTTGGGTTTTGGGACGAAAAATGAATGATCAACCCTGGTAAAATCTCCAGCTCTTGCTGCATCTTCAATATTTCAAATTTTTCGTCATTTACAGCTTGTCCACGAAGATAGCGCCTTGGAGCAGTCTTTAACATTGAGATATACTTCCATCAATAAGATAATCTGCAGCAATCTTGCATGCTCCATAGTCTTCTGCAGATACCTTAGTAGATAGCAACTCTTGTGCTCTGAGTTTTCGCTTTATTGGTATTTATTATAGGAGATTTATATCACTAGTACTATTATAACTATTATAATTATCAGAGTTCATCTTCTACTGTATAATATATATCATCAATGATGCTAATAAGACTTTAGAAGAACGTTACCACAAAGTAAACCAGTATTGGAAGAAGATAAACCAGGGGTATACTTCTATTTTTTCCATGCATTAACTCCTATAAAATTCCATTTGAGAAAACGTTCCAGCACAAAAATTAAAATTCTGTGAAGTCATTGTCAAGGTTATAGGCCTAAGTAAGCTTATGTTTTGAAGTGCTTCTAATTTTGGAGGAATAACATCCTATATTGCGAACATATTTTCCCAACATGCAAACATTCGAAGACCCTAGTGATCTAACGGAAGCATAATCCATCACCTTAGCATACATTTGAAGTTGACACATAAAATGGAATTTTCAATCTGACATGCGACTTAATTTCAATGGTATCAGTACCAGTGCATAGACCAGTTTGCTGCTCTTTTATAATAGCTTTTAAGTGAAATACTTTCAGGATTTGGATGCTGCTAACGCTTTTTTGTTTGATTCATATCGTCCTACACCAACAACTTTGAATAATCCAGGTTCAGTATAATTATGATGAGTTGCTGTCAGACCATGGGCAAGCTTTAGGCTGATATACTACTTGCCATACATTTGGAGTGCATTGTCGCTTCAAAACTTTTCATAATTATAAATATCCAACACAAAAATGTGGAATTTAATGATCAGCCTCCTTCAAAGACCTATCTTTGATTCTACTCTAAAAAATAATAGAGGCTATTTATTCCGCTGCCTGTGCTATTTTACCGAGTGCTTCCTCTGTTGTTTTCGTAATACCATCTTTTGCAAAACCCCTTCCAAGGACTGGGATGCCAGTCAAGTCAATTTTCCACACCGCATCAATCTTTGTTGTATTGTTATGAGGAGATGAACTCAATGTGAGTACTCTGGTTCCTGTTACAGGTCCTTCGGTGATATTCATTTCAACTACAAATTGTTGTGGATTCACAGTTACAAACTGATGAGTTTTCGTATCTCCCTGGGGGCCTGCTATCAGCGTGACCTCTCTTTCGATTAACTTATCTGTCTTGCTGATATTTTTGATAGTCTTAAATGTAGGCCAACATTGTGTCTCGTTGTCGACATCTGAAACAATGTTCCAAACTTGATCGACAGGTGCGGATACTTCACGACTGACCTTGATCTCTTCTAGGGAAGTAGCTGTTGCCTGGGGGATTTGCCATACTGTTGTCATAACTAAAGAAGATATCAGCATCACCACTGACATAGTAGTTAGAATTTTTCTATTCGCAAGGTTTTTTATATTTGTCATTCTTTCCATTGTAGATCGCAAGGGGTAGAGTTTTAGTTATAACCATTGTTTACCTATGACACGTAACTAAGTTACCTGATGTATTTAGTCACTGAAGCTACGATTGCTCATTAGTTAAGGTTCAAGAATAAATAAAAAAATTACAATTAATATCAAAAATGATTTATGCAAACATCTTAATCGATGTATCACAAAATAAATACATCAAATTAGAACCCGTCGATGATCTCAAATTCAAGACTTAAAAATATCTGAATATAAACAGATAGGGCATTAAGAACGCTCAGTGCTGCAAATCAATATGCCCCATCCTTACTTTTAAAATGAAATTTAGAGAATTGCTGCTCTATGATTATCTGTTAGTGACAATGATTTTCCATATGCAAAAGCTTTGGCGGCTTCATACAAGTCATGGGGAAATCCTAATTGAATCCTACTTTTCTCATCTAATCTTTTCAATTGATCTGCATTTAATTCGAAATCTAGGCAGCCTAAATTATCTTTTATTTGACTTTCAGTTCTAGCTCCTATGATTGGTATTATAACTCCTCTATTCTTATTTTGTTGCCTTATCCAGTTCAAGGCGACTTGGGATGGAGTCTTGTTGATTTCTTGTGCTATTGTTCGCACTTCCTGTGTTATGGAAAGGTTTCTCTCATTCACAAAAGTGGCACTGATTGGATTATCAACTTGTAGTCTTTTTGGTTCCTCTTTATTATTCTGTTTTTTGTCCTTGCTGTATTTCCCTGAAAGGACACCTCCACCTAGAGGTGACCATGCTGTTACACCAATATCTAGCGCATGAGCCATAGGTAATAATTCTCTCTCCGGTGTCCTTTCTATGAGACTGTACATTATCTGGATTCCTATGAAAGGCGACCAACCACGCAAATCTGCAATAGTATTTGCTTGTGAAACAACCCAAGCGGGAGCATCAGATATCCCTACATATAGAATTTTTCCTGACCTTACCAAATCGTCCAATGCTCTCATGGATTCTTCAATTGGAGTCATAGGGTCCCACACGTGAATCCAGAGAAGGTCTAAGTATGTTGTGTTTAGTCGTTTAAGACTTGCTTCAACAGATTGAACTAGATTCTTACGATGATTTCCACTTGCATTGGGGTCGTCAGGATTGGTTGATATAGTGTATTTTGTAGCTACGACAAAGTTTTCTCGCTTATCTGCTATGAATTCCCCAACATGTTTTTCACTGGTTCCCATTTGATATATATTTGCAGTATCTATAAAATTGCCTCCTCTTTCTACAAAAAGGTCAAATATTTTTCGGGATTCTTCTTTGGAAGCCCCAGCTAACATAGAACCCCAATCTTGTCCAAATGTCATCGTACCTAAACATAGCTCAGAGACTCGTAATCCACTTTTTCCAAGGAGTTTGTATCTCATAGTTAATACGATGCCCCTATGAGTACGTTTGAAAACGATAATGATGCCATCTTCTTATCAAATTTATTCTCCATAATTTTAGCCTATAGGATCGTATCTTGTTCATAGACGATTAGTTTGAACTCAATATGATTAACTTAAGATAGTAAATATAGATGAAGTCAGCATGATTGTCTAGATCATTATCTCATATGGCTTCATTATTATTTGATTGGCTTACAAGAGATGGTAAATTGCTTTTAGCTGCTAAGATAGTGAGAGCATTTGCATATGGATTTTTGAGTGTAATCCTTGCTATTTATCTAAAGCTAATTGGTTTTGATGAGCTTTTAATTGGATTGATATTTACAACCACATTACTAAATAGTGTAATTTTTACGCTAATAGCTAGCTTTTATGCAGATAAAATAGGCAGAAGGAAATTTCTTTTGATTTACGCTGTATATTTCTGGTCTCATTTTTGCTATTTCACAAAACTATATTGCACTGATTATAGCTGCATTCATTGGGACAATTAATATAACTGGCGCTGAAACTGGCGCCTTTCTTACAATTGAACAAGCCATATTCCCTCAGACATTAAAGAACATCAAAAAAAGAAATACGATTTTTGCAATTTATAATATGGCTGGAACTCTTGCAATGGCTGCTGGGGTTCTCCTTTCTGGTTTACCCGCTATTCTTCAACAACAGCTACAGTATTTTGGCATCATGTTAAATCAAATTGGTTCTATAAAATTACTCTTCGTTTTGTACAGCTTGTTAGGTATTGCTCTAATAGGAATTTACCTATTGTTATCCCAAAAAATAGAGGTACAAAAAGATAAAGGAGAAGACAGGAATGATTCAAATCTCTTGACAAAAAGATCTTCTCTTTCGCCTCAATCAAAAGATATAGTTCTAAGATTATCTGGTCTTTTTGCTATTGATTCCTTTGCTGGTGGCTTCGTTATTCAAGGTATTGTTTCATTTTGGTTTTTCACAAGGTTTGGAGCTGATTTAACTACATTATCTTACATCTTTTCAATAGCTGGCGCTCTCACAGCCTTTTCATATATAGCAGCCGCAAAAATTGCTGATAAGATTGGTTTAATAAATACAATGGTATTTACTCATATTCCCGCAAATGTTCTTATTATTGGTGTTGCATTTGCTCCCACCCTTCCAATAGCTGTAGTACTTTATCTGTTAAGAATGGCTTTATCTCAAATGGACGTACCTACAAGACAATCCTATATTGTAGCAGTTGTAAGAGAAGAAGAAAGGACCTCGGCTGCTGGTATAACAAATATATCAAGAAATATCACCCAAGCAATTAGTCACTCATTAACAGGAATTCTCATCCATTCCCTTAGTTTATCTGCTCCTTTTGTTATTGGAGGAGTATTAAAAATAGCTTATGATATCGCATTATTTCTAAACTTTAGAAACATAAAACCACCAGAGGAAAAGGAGCAAAAATAGAGATAAGGCATCAGGGTAGAACTTCCCAAGACTATTTATTTATTATTGAATTTACGATAAAGTGCAAGTAGGTTGTTACATGTCTTGCACTTGTATTCTCCTTTTTCAATGAGAATAATGCCTTCACCCATTTCCTGATTAGGACTTTCGTAGCTTATTGCTGGAGAGCCACGGTATTCTTTTTGGCATTTATTGCAATAATATTTTGTAAATCTTTCTTCAGATAACCTTCCCACATTCCCAAGGAAAATTTGAGGAACCCCAACGCTAGCTTTGAGTTCTTCTTGCTCTGGTAGTTTGGCAAAAGCGTGTCCTCCAGAACCTAACAATTTCTTTTCTTCCGAGTTTTCATCGTTTTGGTTCATATATGGATCCTCGTGATTTTAACCAGTCTACAGTAGAAGGATAAATGTAAAAGCCGCTCCTCGTCCATCAGAGTTATTCTCAGCCCACATTCTCCCTTATATGTTTCAACAATAGTTTTTGATATAAAGAGTCCAAGTCCTGTTCATGTATGAGATTTGGTTGCAAGCGTGGTAATAATTTTGGCATCTTACCATATTTTTCTTTTTCTGTAGAGATGGTAATATGTCCTTGTTTTGTAAACTTAATAGCTCAATTGAATGGCATTTGTGCCACTGGATAGAACCCAATTAGCAGTCATTAAAACAAGCAAACAGATTCTAATCCAATAAAGAGATTAACCTCTTTCATGGATACTATTACTACTACTATGAACATTTCCATACGCTCACTACAGGAAAGTGAGTTATTAGAAGCTGACCACCTATTTAGACTATCTTTTGGCACCTATCTTGGCCTTTCAGACCCTTTATCTTTCTCTGGTGATGCAGATAATATTAAAACTCGATTCTATTCAGACCCATCTGCAGCATATGCTGCAGCGTCTGATGATGGCAAGCTTCTGGGCTCTAATTTTACAGCTAACTGGGGAAGTGTAGGATTCTTTGGGCCATTAACTATACATCCAGATTACTGGAGTCAGGGTGTAGCCAAACGTCTTATGGAACCTACATTGCAATTATTTTCTAAATGGAATACTAAACATGCAGGGTTGTTCACATTTGCAAATAGCCCAAAACATATAGGCCTATATCAAAAGTTTGATTTTTGGCCACGCTTTCTTACAGCTATTATGTCCAAAGAGGTGACACAGCCAGGACAGAACGAGGCTAATTTGAAATGGTCTAAATATTCTGAGGAAGTATCTGATCGTACTCATAAAGATGAAAACCAACTCCTTGAAGAGTGCAGTAAGCTAACAAATAGTGTCTACGAAGGATTGAACCTGGAAACTGAAATTCGTTCTGTCAAAAAACAAAAGCTTGGTGACACAATATTGCTTTGGAGACAGGAGGGTCAAAGTAATAACCACGATAATGATGGGAGTCGTCTAATAGGTATAGCTGTGTGCCATTGCGGCTCTGGTTCTGAAGCTGGCAGCAATAATTGCTATGTCAAATTTGGTGCAGTTAGGACTGGGCATACTGCTGATAGAAATTTTGAAGAGTTACTAAGGGCTTGTGAGTCATATGCAGCTGAAAGAGACATGAAACGTCTTACTGCAGGTACAAACACTGGTCGTTATCAGGCCTATACCAAAATGCTATCAAAGGGTTTTCGTATCGATATGCTAGGAGTTGCAATGCAAAAAGGAAACGATGAACGCTATAATTTACAGAATGTCTATATTATAGATGATTGGCGCTGATTAAAAAACAAATCATACTACTTGCCAATTTGCCAGAATTGGCATATAGTTTCTTAAAGATGACAAACAACTTTGAAAATGAATGTGGGTTATTCACATTCGGTATACCTGGCCTGTACAACAATAGGAAATTGATAAGAGTGATTGTAGTTCCAGCACAAATGATATTAACTTTCCTACTCGGATCAACGTTGCTGTCCTCAAGCTACGCATTACATATACCAAATCAAACCGTCATACGAGAGATATAGAAATATCTCATCCAGACGATTGGCAACTTGATATAGAACGAGTAGTCGATACTCCTGGCGACTACCTCACTACAATAGCTAGAATCTATCCTATTGGAGTGGAAGCGGCGGATGAGAATTTCTCCCTGTTTACGTTGAAATAGACATGGATAACTTGTCTGAACCCACAAATTTGGAGCAATATTTAGACGATGGAATTAATGCCTATACCTGCAGAAGATAGTGGATATGGAGACGTAGAGATTTTGGAGCGTGATACAACTAGTTCGATATTAGCAGGGAAAGTGGCGTATAGACTACTATTTACTGGAGACGTGGAAAGAAATACCCACAAGGTCTTAGAAGTTGGTACAATAAATGAAGGTAGGCCTATTTTTATTAAATATGAAGCAGAAGAAGGCTTGTTTGAACAATTCCTGCCATTAGCACAAAGAATGAATGATTCATTTGAAATCACAAATTAGTATCGTTTACTCACAATTTGTGGTGAATAACGCCTTCTCTCACCTCTTGATTAGGATTTTCGTGGCTTATTGCTGAAGCAAGGACCTGTAAGGTATTGAGGATATTGAAACAGGTCTTTTTTAGTTCAATGTATTATTTTTTACTCTAAAAAATCAGTGAGCCTGCTCTGTTCCCTATCATTGGTACGTATGTCATTCCTTTCATGTGTCCAAGTTATTTCAGAAAGACCAATCATTTTTCTGAACATATTGGCAGTGCCTGGCCCAAAGCCTGCATAGTGGTTATTTGCAGCTATCATTGCAAGACTAAGTTCCTTATTTTCTTTTTTCTTTTCTTCTTCCACTCTCTTTACTCTCCTAGCCCACTTACTCATTTCCAAAACTCTATCCTTCTGAATTTCGCCAAAGTTGTTTTCGTCTATGCTTCTATCTCCTATGAATCTGACATAAAGAAAATCTGCTGTAACAATAGGTGGAGTACGTATCCCAGCAAGTTGACTCCATACCATACATAAGTTATTATTAGCAAAGAAGTTGTATGCTAAATCCTGAAACCAGCTTTGATGTCTTACCTCTACAGCATATCTGAACTTATTATCTAAAAGAGGAACAAGTTGTCTTAGCCCTTCTAATCCAGGTGTTATTTCCATTGAAGGTGGTAATTGAATAAGGAGAGCAAGAGTTTTTTCCCGTAAAGGCTCCATGACTTTAAGAAATAGTTCCACTTCCTCTTTCACGTCCATTAGACGCTTGTCATGTGTTATTATTTTGGGGAATTTGGCTGCAAATCTAAAATTATCTGGAGTTTTTCTGTCCCAATTCTTAACCATAAACTGATTGGGAATTTTATAGAATGAAGAATCTATCTCTACATAATCAAATATTCGGGAATAATACCTTAACCATTCTGAACTCTCAAGATTAGGAGGATAGAATGGCCCTTTCCAAGCTGTGTAACTCCATCCAGAGCAGCCTATAAAGAATTCCAAAGGAACGCCACGATATTATGGTTATCTAAGAGGTTAGATATAAAAAATCCTGTTTTTTGTATTGCCATGACAGATTATATGCAGGAGGTTAGGTTACGAACTGATTTATACAGATACTGTCTCGGTTTTTATTAAAAGAAGTACTGGAATAGAAACTACTGACCAATATAAGAATATAGTGAGTACATTACGGAGACAGTGTTGAACTCATTACAATTTAGTGTCTAACTGATTGTCGAGAATTTTACCGAGATCATATCCCTTTCCTTCTGTATTTCTGTTCTTTATATCATTGGGTTTGGATTTAGACAAAAATAAGAATAACTACATCATTGCTAATAGCAGGTGGTGCCCGTCTTGCAGTAACTAAAATAATAGAACCAACTTTCGGTTTAAATTTATACTTGAGTAACTCAAGTATACATATCGCTGATCGTAATCGGTTTCATCCTATTAGCCTTAGGCTTATGGAGACTGAAAATGAAATGAATGATAAGTCTAACGACATGGGGCCTATTTTACCCACAAACTATTAATCCCATTAATAGAACTTTAAACAACAAAAAACGTATCATAGATGGGTGAAATGTGACAAATGTGCATGGTAATTGAGGGTGGAAAGAGGAAACTGAACCGACACCTTGATCTATTATTGTTCTATTATAGGTCTGATATTAGGCTTGTATCTCGGATCGGATTGTTTTCATTGGAACGAACAGAAATTGACTTCATCAGAATGCTTTTGATACGGTGGTTGTCTATCAAAGTATCAATAAGTTGAGCCAGTTCTTTTTTAGAAAGGGAACAGAGAAGAAGAGCATTGGCTGAAGCAACTTATGCCGACTTTAAGAATAAGCATGTTTGGGTTAAGAAGGCTACAGGTTTAGGAGTCACTGAGTTTATGCTAAGATTCATGGCGTGGTTATGCTTACGCAATGACGACCTATCGTAATTCACAAATGGTTATTGTCGTTGGTCCTAATTGGGATCTTGCCGTTAAGATGATCAAGAGAATGAAGGCATTATTCGAACCTCATAATATTTACTTCGACAGCAAAGAAAGTATAATCGAGTTAAACGGCTGTAGCATTCAAGCCTATCCTTCTAATAACCTTGGTTCATTTCGTTCCTTAACATCACCCAAGTTCATACTAATAGATGAGGCCGATTACTTTAGCAAAGCAGAACAGGATGAAGTGAGACATGTAGCAGAAAGATACATCGGGAAGTCAGATCCCTTCATAGTATTATGCTCTACTCCTAACGCACCCAACGGCCTAATGCAGAAGATAGAACAGGAACCGATAGAGACATGTATCTATAAGAAAGTCTTTTTAGATTACACCTATGGGGTTGGTAAGATCTATACGCAGGAAGAGATCGCTAAAGCGAAGATGTCACCTTCCTTCTCTAGAGAATACCAACTCCAATATCTTGGACTTGAAGGTAACGTAATATCTCCTACTGCAATCGATAGAGTTCTAGAATTAGGAGACTCATCTGAAATGCTATCAGTAATTGATAACTGGAGCATTGAAGCGAAGTATGTTCTATCACTAGATCCGTCATGGGGTTCATCTTCCTTTGCTATTCTTCTTAGTAGATTCATCAACGGTAGAATACAGATATTATATGCAGAGGAATACGAGAGGCCGTTATTCCAAGATGTCATAAACGAAATATGGCAATTGAAGAGAAGATGTGCATCATTGCAGAATATCATAATGGACTCTGCGAACACTGAAATCTATACGGCCTTATGTCATGAATTCAAGCAGAATCCATCACTACAATACCTAAATGATAAACAAGCATGGGCAAAGAAGATAAACCAACCATTGGAGAACTATCTCTTTGTTTGTCCGGTCCCATTTAGCACACAAGGTCAGTATATGTTAACCCACGCGAAGAGGATCATTGAAGAGACAGAAGACTCCAAGGCGTTAGTTGCTATCTCCAAGAGATATGATAAACTTATTACGTCATTGAAGACGGCACAAGCAACGGAGAATCGCTTAGAGAAGGAAGCGACAGTATATGATGATTTGTTTGATGCACTAAGGTTGAATCTATCATTTTATAGAATGGAGAATAAGTAAGATGACCACCAAGTATTATAGTGGCAACAAACCAAACCCTTACGCTGATACTCCAACTCCTATCTCAGATGAATATACTAAACCCGATACGATAGACTTCATGTGTTCTTATTGCCAATGCAAATTGTTAAAGATGTCAGATGAAGGTGAGTACTACTGTAACCGTTGCAGTATTTCCCAGTACCCGGATGTCGAAGACGTTAGAAGTAAGACCCGGATTACAACGCCTATCGGATTAAATTTAGAACCGTGTTTGTCGTACGCGCCCGATCCTAACGAAGCATTCTTTAATGATAATAATCCCAAACCCGAAGGAGCATTCAAAGCATTGAAAGATAGAGGTCTGAAAATTACAAATTACACTGAAAAAGACGGAGCAGGTAGGCCTTTAAAAAAGAATAGGTGGACATAAGATGATATCGAGAGTTTTACTTGATAAAGGCCAAAGGTTAACATGGCAAACACCGCGCAAGTTATTCCAACAATTAAACGAAGAGTTTCATTTTCAATTGGATGCGGCCACAAGTGAAGATAACCCAATGCAAACTTCCAATTTCTACACAGAGAAAGATAATGGATTAAGTAAACCTTGGCTTAACCCGACTTGGGTGAACCCTCCATATGGTAAGGACTACGTTATATTGTGGTTGGAGAAGGCAATACAGGAACAGAACCGAGGTACTGCATAAGAATAACCTGTTCCTTCGTTAACTTCGGAAATGCTTTTGATGTATTTAGCTATAGCGATAGAAGAAGATGATTGCAATACTAGTAAAATTGATACACCTTAAATATTTAAACCCATATTCATTATGTATTTTAAACATATATATGGTATAATCATTAATTTCGTTTATTCTAGAGTAACTCAAAAAATGGTTTATCAGAAAAAACTGAGATTAAACTGGCGTGGTCTAGTCTTACGGTCCTATCCAAGTGTTTTCTGAAAAGCTACCATATGTTCCTTCATATCGAAAGTTAAGATAACCATCATTTGCAACAAGTGCTTTCATAGATGCTTGGTCCATTCTACTAGACTCAAAACCTTCAGGGATTTCAATTATTGCTCTATGGACTTTACCCGTCACAGGATTTCGGATGGGTTCAAGCCATGCTTCAGCAATGATATCTTGAGACTGCTTTCTTTGTTTTCTACTCTCTCTTATACCAAAGACACTGACACGACTTCTAGTATCCCTAGACTGAAATTTTACACTTCCCCTCTTGGGTTCTTGTAATTCTTCGATAGTGCTTGCATATACCTCAAAAGGTCCTCCTCCTGCTCTACCTGTAATAATGTTTGATAGCGCCTCAAACTGTCTTTCATCTGCTCTGTTGTCTATATAGAATGACGCTTTTCCATGACCTTCGTGAATAGGACCAGGCCAAGAGGCAATCAATGCCATATTAAGTCCATCTAGTTTAATGTTTGTTCCATAACTACCAGTAACTACATGATATCCGGCCACTCCTTCACAATTACCATGAGTGGGTTTAGCATTAAACTGACAAGGACATCCCCAATCACAATTACAAGCATCTAGAAAATATGCATGTACTTTCCAAGTTGGCTTTTTTTGTTGTCGTTGTGTTTTAGGGTTCAAGATGATATTGGAAATCATGATATAACATATTTATGGTTATTTGTCAGTTCCGGTCCAGTCATATTAAACATTAGGACAAGTTATCTCCCGCTGTAAACAATAATCCCATGTTGAAATATTATTACTAGATTAGTTTTACAATGACTACATGATCTATAACAACTTTATAGTTTGTTCTACTATACTATATCACCAATGTCAGAAGATAACAACCCAACAAAACCTGTAAAGGAAAAAGTAAAAGACGAACTAACCTCGACAGATGACAATAAGGATAACTTTGACAGAGGAGACGCTGCGGCTCAAGAACAACAGAGAATCCTTAAACAGGCTAAAGAATAACAATACATAACAATACATACATTATTTTTTCTACTAGAAATAGGTTCTTTCAGTCTCTGTCCAATCTAAATAATATTATTTGTTTCACCCCCGACATTTCTGAGTGGTTGGAGTCCAGTTATCTCCTGCAAAGATTCAATTTCGGCGGATATTAAGAACTAGTTTTCAGTTTTATGGCAAACCTTACCACATATCTTTCTATAGAACATGTTAGACCAACCTATATTACTCATAGCCGTACGCCGCTAGAATGAAAACTTTAGTGATTAGAAACAGATCTCAGGTTATAGTACAACAATAACACCTTTCACTGAAGATTCAAAGTACTGGTATGTACTTGAAACTAGTGGCAAAAACGTCTTAGATGCTCTACGTTATGCAAAGACAGATTTTGATTTTATGGGAGAAAAATAAAGGTTCAATTGAGAAACCAAGGCTGCTAGATAAACAATAAGTTCAAAAATATACCATGACGAACTGTGGGAATAAGCAATCATGATAAAAGTCAAACTGGATATAAGCATAAAAAAGATCAGTTAGAGAACAACATACAGGACAGATAGGTATCTTTCTTCCGCTTTATAGAAACAACTAACTGCCTTTTTCCCGGATTACTTAAGAGAAGACTCGAGCCTTTCTAAGATACTAAATAGAGACTAAAATTCTATATAGACAACCGCAGGAAGGCCCCCAGACTTGTATTTGTCCCGCAAAGGTCATTTCTGTCCAGTTCGGTGGGTCCCCTGCGGTTTTATTACAATACAATTAGCTATCACTAAACATGATATTTTCTCACATTTAGTGGGGCTGAAATCAAGGTATTACGCCGCAGGAAAGTCCTAGGCTTGACTGTCTGTTGTTCATTGGCTTTCGATCCATCAGGTTGAATCTACTGCGGCTTTCTAATATCATATATTTCCCAATAATGTACGACTCGGAGGATAACTTCAACACCCTATAGCAACCCATTGGGGTCGGCGGCATCGGCCACGAACTAACCATCAGGTTATCTCCGAGTCTATACATGAAACTCGTTCTTCCCTTAATGTTATTTGAATGCCTGGTTTTCAGTACTTCAAATGACGCTGGTCCTTGACCACGCCACTAAGAGATTATCTGGGTCTTGGTTTACAACTTTGATTCTTGGTTCTTCATGGATAGTTTTGTAAGTAAACTCCCATAATCCTTTGTTATCTATGTTGAAGTTGTTGATAGTCTTAGGGCTATCGAAATGTTTTCGCATGTGTTCACATTGGATATAGGCAATCTTCACTGCTTCATAATAATCAATAGATTTCTTGTTAGTCTTGTTTTTTGATAACTTCAATAATACTTTTATATGCTCTCTCCATAATACCGCAGTCAACTAGGCTAAATGGACCAAACAGATATTCGCGACATTCATTGCATGCACAATAAATACATTTTAAGAATCCATGGTTGTAATATCTTTCATGAAAATAATCTGAGAACTTGTGCTCGTTGCAGAAGTCACATACAAGGTACTCGTCGTCTAGTTATGTTAGGCATTTTGATCTGGGAGTTTGGTTCATCGTCCCAGTCACTTTTGTTTAAGCGACTTCGTATCGATCACAAACCGGTATCGAACGTCGCTATTCACGACTCGCTGGTAAGCCTCGTTTACCTTCTGGATCGGGGTGATTTCTATGTCGCATGAAATGTTGTGCTCGTTGCAAAAATCTAGCATTTCCTGAGTCTCTGGAATTCCACCGATCGCAGAGCCCGCAAGACTGCAACGGGCATTGACCAGCGAGAAGGCACCAATTGACATTTCTTTCTCTGGAAGGCCAACTATGACCATCGTCCCATCTAGAGCGAGCAAATTCGTATACTGATTCATGTCAAGCTCGACTGAAACAGTGTTAATGATTAGGTCAAAATATCCTTTGAGTTTCTCAAAAGTCTTAGGATCTGATGTAGCATAAAAGTGATCTGCTCCCATCCTCTTGCCATCTTCTTGTTTTTTAAGAGAGTGACTGAGCACGGTGACTTCTGAACCAAGTGCGTGAGCAATTTTTACTCCCATATGACCTAGACCGCCAAAACCTATGATAGCAACTTTCATTCCGGGACCAGCTTTCCAATGCATAAGAGGCGAATAAAGCGTTATTCCTGCACACATGAGAGGGGCTGCGCTATCAAGTGGAAGGTTATCAGGAATCCTAAGAACGTAGTTTTCATCAACCACAATTTTGTTCGAGTAGCCTCCTTGTGTGGGAGTCTTTCCATCCCCTTCAACCCCGTTATAAGTAAGGGTACATCCCTCGACACAATACTGCTCAAGTCCTCTACGGCAGGGACTACACTTGCGGCAAGAATCGACAAAGCAACCTACACCCACCCTGTCGCCCACTTTGTAACGACTAGCTTTTGTACCAACCTGCGAGACAATGCCTGCAATCTCATGTCCTGGAACCATAGGAAATGTTGATCCACCCCACTCATCACTCACTTGATGAATATCTGAATGGCAGATCCCGCAGTATTGAATGTCGATTACGACATCATGATCTCGAGGCTCACGTCTTTCAAAAGAGTAAGAGGTGAGAGGGTCTTTAGCTTGCTTGGCTGCATATCCATGAACAGGTATCATCCATCTAAATATTTCGGCGGCCAATAATAACTAATCTAGGGCAGACGTTTAGATCTTACTCTCCGGACATGCTATTCTTCTAATTCTCTAGTTGTGAATCTGTAATGCTTTAGTGCCAACCTGTAGGCCCCAAAAGCAGGATTGATTGCTATGTATCCTCGCTCAAGTAACATCTTGCAATGCCCTAACATTTCTTTGTGTTCTTGATTGAAGTTAATCAGTCCCACTTTCATATATTGTCTATGTTCTTTTTTGACCTTCTCGTAGTCAGGTCGCTCTCCCCCTTGAATCTTCAAAGACTTGATAAAGGAAGGATTAGCACCATCAATGTATATTTTTTGTACGGCGTATTTCACAAGCAAATCCCATGTCTTTGATAATATTTCGATAAAATCAGGTCTCTTGTATTCCTCTGCATGTAGTATTTGCACTTCACCATCTACAAACTGTATTATTGCAATACCAAACGAAGAACTACCATATGCAGGGTCTATATGCTTCAGGGGGCTGTTAAATCTGGAATAAGGAGAGAATCGTAAAGTAATTCATAATCATAAAATGGCTTTTCTACATTGTCATTTATTGGAAGACCTTATATCTTCTTGTCTATGCTGTTTCTGGTCCCATACCCAGAATGGTTTATCTCTTAATCTTTGTAATAGTTGGGATTGTTCTTGAGCGTTTTGAGACTGGACTAGTTCTGAAGATCTTCGAAAGTCACTATTAGAAATATATGTTAGGAAAGCTTTTAGTTTTTGCTCTTGGGTTACCCTTTTCCACTCAGAAAGGGAATGTACACCGCATTCTCACGATACCCCATCTCTGATCATTTCTTTCTTTCGTGTTTTCCAGTTCATCTCTGCTATAAGTTTATGCACTTCTATGTCTGCGTCATGGAAACCTTTTGAGCTGCAATTTTCGATCAAACTTAACTCGAGTTCATGAGCAACCTCATAGCACACCATTGGATCGATTTTATTTTTTTCAGCAAAGTCCATAAATAGTGGAATAATATACTCTTGGAACTTAAGCTTGTCATCTTCATCTTTTTCTGGTGGATTTTCAGGGGGCCTTTTGTTTTCACTCACTTCCTTACTGTAGTTATCTTTACACAATAAGCTTTGTAGTGCTGGAACATTAGATTCTCATCAGAGACTCGAACACAGCGAACCAGGACATTCTAAACCCATTGCAGAAGTAGGTTGATATTTCTTCCTTGCTACATTTTATAGTTTATAGGATATCTCGTGTCACAAATCATTTAGGCGGGACATCCAATAATATTATTGTCTGATGTCTGACCCAGTAAAAAAATGCAAGTCAAGATATTATGCAAAAATGAAGACATTGTCTTTATGCTGATTGGAACATCAGGCACTGGTCATAGTCTCATGGTTATAGTGGCAGTTCCATTATATACTGTTGTGGAGTTATTTGGCATTGACATTAACTGTGCATAACATGGGTGAGTCTACTGCCAAAATAATTAGAGTATTGATTAAATGTTTCACTTGTACAATCTTGATGTTGTTCTATCTTTGACAATTATGATACTGCATAGAATTATGAAAGCAATTTGAAAGAGTTCTATTGCTATATCTAATTGACTTACTGGGTATCCACTTCCTGGTACTGCAATGAGGTACATTGTTATCAGGATAACTGTTCCACCTATGCCGACATAATACCAAGGGTTGATCCACCTCTTAATGACAGGTATAACCCAGAATATTTGAGTTAGACCTGAGATGATAAAGAATATTGTAATGTCTATGGACATTTGCGTAAAAAACAATGGAACAATTGCGAGATGTAATACCCCAGATATTAACGTGGACGCAGACGCTGCATAAAATAACGCTTTAGCGGTCAAGGGTCGAACTTGGACTATTCCTTCTTTTATTTGTTTTTGATAAATTATCTAATCCTTTTTCAGTCTCCCCATCAAATCTGAATGTCTCATTAGGATTAAGAACGTCATTTAGCCCACTATCGATTTTTGTAGGACAGAAAACCTACCACGTTTCCTGGATCTAATTGGTAAATCTGAAAATTGGCTGTATAGTCCCTTCCGTCTTTTAGTATGATTTTTCCTTTTCCAGAAAATTCATGGGAAACATACTTTTCAAAATTAGTAGACATTTTGATTAATACACTAGATCTGTTTACCTCCGTCCAAATAATAAATGTGAAGTTAAAGTTTCCACGAAACAATAAGCCATAGGTTAGCCGGGAGTTTTGTAAGATTGATTTGACTTCTTGGTTATCGCTAGGAAATATTGAAGGAGAGTGGCATGTCATTTCTTCCTTCTTTTACTAACAATGTCCAGCTTTAGCACCTTTATCAAAATGCATCAGGAACCCTGGCAGTTTAATAGGAATCAGGACGATGATGATATAGACCTAATAGATAATCTGACAGATATAGAAGTCATTTCAAAACTGTAGACTTTGTTGTCGGTTCCTTTTGCTTCAAAAACCGGAGGATAAGAAACTTTTGTCTGCTCAAATTTTAATTGGGCACCATTTGAGTCTTGTGCTGCTCCACCCAAGATCTCTCCTACTGACATTGTTCGGCCTTCCATAACTTGAGCCATTCTCTTCTATGAATAAAATAGCCTCTATTCATAAATAACCAATAGACTAACTGTATTTTGACAATATTGTATATTATATAAGAGCAAACTGCCCGAGGGGAGAGCTGCAGGAGGCATTCAACGATTCCTTCATTATGACATGAAAAAGTAGCGGGCTGAGTATTGTAGGGCTCATCTGTGGGAGTTCAATCTTTAGCTTTAGATGTCCCTGTGATCATCGAAGGTTTAATGGAAATAAAGTTCAGTAATCATGATAGATAATCCTATATTGAAGTTGTGATATCCGAATGAACAATAACAGAGCATGATTTGGTTTATAGTCAAGATTGGATTCCCAGTATGACTATCGCATAAAGACCTTTTGTATTTGCTTCTTTACATCTTTGGGCATGGTGGGATCCGCAATTATCTTGTGGATTTCGCTCCTATTAATACAAAGTCCTGTTTTGCTTATTTTATAAAACCACTCGATGTCTATAGGATTTATTATTAAAGTAGATCTATCACATCCTTTCATACCACAGATATCTAGACTGTCTTTACTGAAGCAGATACGACCTTGTGGACACTCATAGATCATTTATTAGATTCAGGACACTATTACTGATTCATCTTATCTTTTATGCGTTATTCTGATTTGTTGTTTCTGGCCGAGTTCAAAAAACCTGATCAGTTGTTTCATTTTCATTCAGTTCTCCTGTTTCCTCTTCTTGCTTTTCTTCTAGCTGCTCCTGATCTTCATCATAATCAAGTTCTTTGGATTCTTTTCCATTATCATCTTCCTTAGTAGACATAGTTAGTTTCTCCTTGTTTGTCTGAACAAACTTGAAAACATCAGTAATAACAACACTCTATCTGTATGCAAATCTATGTGGTATGTATTGCAAACATTTGATAACGACTAATGCTTGTAATGTTGTTTTATTGTGAATCATTGTAATAGGTTGACTATTACCGTTTTTCTCATCCAACACTATTTTAGCGCCGAAGTTTGTTTTATTTTTTCAAAATTTAAGGCACGATCTTGCATAATAGTATCCAGAACTTGCTCGAAGA